>CAMVNV010000060.1 GCA_947168935.1 uncultured Butyrivibrio sp.
AGTAACTTCCTTTCAGCTTACGGATGTCTTTCAGGCTTCTATAAAGATGGCAGCACAGTTAAGTATGGTCCATTAGAAGATGGTTATAAAGAGTGGCTTACTCTTTTCCATGACTGGTATGAAAAAGGACTTATCGATCCTAACTTCATGACCAACGCAGCTGATATGATGAGTCCTGCTGATTATATCGGAACAGGTAAAGCCGGTGCAGGTATGCAGCTTTGGGGTCTTACAGATGAAGTACTTAAGACACAGGGTTACACAACAGATGAAGATTTCTCACTCGTAGCTACAACAGCTCCTGTACTTAAATCTGGCGATACACCTCAGATCGGTTTTGCAACAAGCGAACTTGTAAAAGAAGAGATCGGTATCGCAGCTACAACCAAGGATCTTGAACTTGCATGCAGATACCTTGACTACTGGTACACACAGGATGCTATGCTCCTTGATTCACTTGGTATCGAAGGCGAGTCCTATACAGTTGATGAATCAGGTACATATCACCTTACAGATTCTGTAAAGGCTATGGTAGAAGACGGAACAGTTAATACTTATGCAGAAGCTGTTTACACATATTCACTTGGAACATCAGACTTTGGTCTTTACAACTGGGGTATGTTTGATCCGATCTACGAAGGCAACGCTGCTATGAATGCATATGATGAGTTTGATAAGGACAAGTTCGACCTTATGCTTCCATCCTGCATGACAATGACAGATGATGAAAACTCTGAATATGTAGCTCTTTATACAGATATTGAAACACTTGTAAACGAAAATACTGTAAAATTTATTACAGGTGAGAAATCACTGGATGAGTTCGAAGCATTCGTAGAAATGCTCCACACATACAACATCGACCGCTGCATCGAGCTTAAGCAGGCAGCTCTTGATCGTTACAACGCAAGATAATTTTTTTCTTCTTGGAGGAAGGCATGAAACAATTTAGATATGATGACACAACAATAGTTACAACTAAAGCAGGCAAACTGCAGGGTTACTTTTTTGACGGAACATATGTATTCAAGGGCGTACATTATGCAGAAGCAGAGAGATTCTGTGCTCCAACACCCGTAGAACCTTGGGAAGGTGTAAAGGATGCCACATCTTACGGAATGGTATGTCCTTTGATGCATCAGGACCGCCCAATGGGTGAACTTATGGTTCCTCACGCATACTGGCCACAGGATGAGCACTGCCAGAACCTTAACATCTGGACCAAGGCTCTTTGTGAAAAGAAGAAAATGCCTGTTATGGTATGGCTTCACGGCGGCGGATTCTCAGCAGGAAGCTCAATTGAGCAGCTTTGCTACGACGGCGCAGCTATGGCTAAAGAAGGAGACGTGGTTGTAGTTACTGTTAACCATAGACTCAACCTTCTTGGATACCTTGACCTTTCACCATTTGGTGATAAGTACAAAAACTCAGGTAATGCAGGTAACGCAGACCTTGTAGCAGCTCTTTTATGGGTAAAAGAAAATATCGCACAGTTTGGCGGAGATCCTGACAATGTTACTATCTTTGGTCAGTCCGGCGGCGGAATGAAGGTTACATCACTTATGCAGACACCTGCAGCAGATGGCCTCTTCCACAAAGCAATCGTAATGAGCGGAGTTCTTGCTAAGGGCTTTATGGGAGTAAGCGAAGGCGGCGGAAGACCTCTTGTAGAAGCTATGTTAAAAGAGCTCAAGCTTTCAGAAGCAGAAGTAGAGAAGCTTGAAACACTTCCTTATGACCAGCTTGTAGCAGCTTATGAGAAGGTATTACCTGATATTGCAAAGCAGGGACTTTACAGAGCACAGGCTCCTTTGGAAAATGACTGGTACCTTGGCGAACCTCAGTTTGTAGGCTTTACAGAAAACTCCAAGAAGATCCCGCTTATGGTTGGAACAGTATTCGGCGAATTCGCCTTCATGCCACTTCCTTTCAACAAGGACGAGATGACAGAAGACGAAATGTATAAAACAGTAAAAGAGAGATTTGGCGAGCATACAGATGAGCTTGTAGCAGAGTTCAAGAAGGCATATCCGGATAAGAAGATCGTAGACCTTATTTCTTACGATTCAATCTTCCGTATTCCTTCATGCGAACTTGTTGAAGCTGCTGCTAAGAGAAAAGAGGCACCAACCTATTCATACCTTTTCTCACTGGAATTCCCAATCCAGCACAACAAGCCAGCTTGGCACTGCAGTGATATAGCATTCTTCTTCCATAACATTGATATGGTGCCTGTTGCCAACGTACCTGGTGTATCAGACAAGCTTCAGGAGCAGATCTTCAGAGCTGTTATGGCCTTTGCCAAGACAGGAGATCCTAATCACGCAGAGCTTCCTCACTGGGATGCAAGTACAGAAGGCGATGAAGCAGTAATGGTATTCGACAGAACCTGCGAGTGCAGACACAACTTCGACCATGAGCTTTTGAAGATTCATGAAAAGGCACTGCCTCCATTTAACTTTGGAGCAGTTGAGAACGCACAGCACTGACATGATCTTTGTTCAAAATGCCCTTTAAAGTAACAACACTTTTTTGGAAAGCGGCTTTCATTTTTTTATGGAAGCTGCTTTCTTTTTTGCTTTTGAAACTACTTTTAATCAAAGTCATTCTTTATTGGACTCATTCAGAAAATGTTGTATAATCAAAATGTTGTGCAAAAAATTTATATTTTGAATTAAATGAAAAAAGTTTTTATTCTTATCGAACATATTTTTTTCACAAATCTATGAGAAAATGTATCTGTTCGATTGCTGCAGGGAGCGTTGGGAGAAAGTCCTGCACGTAAGAACAGGCACGACACAATAAAAACAGGGAGGTCTACACAGTTGATTGAGGTAGATAATATTGTCAAAACCTATGGCGACTACCAGGCCGTCAATCATTTGTCTTTCAAGCTTGAAAAAGGCAAAATCTATGGTTTCCTTGGCCCGAATGGTGCCGGTAAATCCACAACTATGAACATAATGACAGGATATATAGCAGCAGATAGCGGAACTGTTACTATCAATGGTCACGATATCTTAAAGGAGCCCGAAGAAGCTAAATCGTGCGTTGGCTATCTTCCAGAGATTCCACCTCTTTACATGGATATGACTGTTGGCGAGTATCTTCGTTTTGTATGCGAACTTAAGAAGGTTCCTAAGAAGGATATTCACGACCATCTTGTTCACATCCTTGCAGAGACTATGCTCGGAGACTATGAGCATCGTATGATCCGCAACCTTTCTAAAGGTTACAAGCAGAGAGTAGGTCTTGCTCAGGCACTTATTGGTGATCCTGAAGTCATCATCCTTGATGAGCCTACAGTTGGTCTTGATCCTCAGCAGATCAACCAGATGCAGGATTTCATGAGATCTCTGAAAAAAGATCATATCGTTATTTTAAGCTCACACATCCTTTCACAGGTAAGTGCTGTTTGTGACTACATTCTTATCATGTCACATGGCGAGCTTGTACAGCAGGGTTCTGAAGAAGAGCTTGAAGCTGCCGAGAACAAGTCTCAGGTACTTAAGCTTCGTCTTATCGCTGAGCCTTCTGTTATTAAGGAGACACTTAAGAATATCGCTCATGTTAGGGATATCCAGATCTCTGAAAAGTGTGATGGTGACAAGGCATACGAAGTTGTTATCACAACAGATGCACCTGTTGATATCAGAAAGAATGTTGGTCTTGCATTTGCCAAGGCTTCCATTCCTGTGCTTGAGCTCACAGAAAAGAGAACAACTCTTGAAGATATCTTCCTTGCAGCTACAACTCAGACTCCTGGCTATATAGATCATTCTAAGGCCAAGAAAGAGAAGAAGAACGAGAAGGAAGAAAAAGAGATAGAAGAGCAGCGCAAGGAAGCAAGACGCATAGCTAAGGAAGTTGCCAAGGCTCAGGGTCTTGATCCACTTCGTCCTGAAGGCGAAGAAGAAGTTCTTTCTGATGAAGAGCTTGAAAAGGCTGCTATGGGAGAACTTGAGATCGAGGATATCGATGAAGTTATGGCTGAGACAGATGAGGAGGAGAATGAGTAATGCTTGCAATATTTAAAAGAGAGTTCAAATCCTATTTTCAGACCCTTGTAGGTCCTATAGCTATTGATATCATCCTTGTTATGGGATATCTATTCTTCTGGATCTATAACCTTTTACACGGTTATTCAGATCTTGCTCAAACATTGTATAGCATGTGTATGTATGGTTTTACTTTTGCTATACCTGTACTTGCAATGAGATGTTTTGCTGATGAGAAAAAGAACAAGTCAGATCAGCTTCTTCTTACTGCTCCTGTTTCAATTGGAAAAGTTGTACTTGGAAAGTTCCTTGCACTTGCTGCAGTAGTAGCTATTCCGATCGCACTTTTCTGCGTACTGCCACCTATTATGGGCATCTTTGGATCAGTTCCATATAAGTGGGATTATGTAATGATCTTTGGCGTACTGCTTTATGCTCTTATGATCATTTCCATCAGTATGTTCATGTCATCACTTACAGAATCTGCTACCATCGCTGCGGTATTCTCGATCCTTGTAACATTCCTTGGAATGATTCTTGGAAGCTTCTATGGCAATATCGGCAATGAGACAGTGGCTAAACTTCTTTCTGCTGTATATGACTTTGGTTCAAGACTTATTACACTTTTAAATGGATCATTTGACCTTACTGCTGTAGCATACATGCTTACAGTAACAGCTCTTTTCCTCTTCCTTACAACTCAGTCAATCCAGAAGAGAAGATATACTGTTTCTAAAGAAAATGCTTCAATTGGTATGTATTCAGCAACTATGACAGTTCTTATGGTTGTAGTTGTAGTATTTGTAAACCTTGCTACAAGCCAGATTCCTGAGAAGTATCGTATTATCGATGTTACTAACAACGGAACATATTCACTTACAGACGCAGCCAAGGAAGTTGCAGCTTCTACAAGCGATGATATCTCTATCTACCTTATCGGAACACAGGAGCAGTATGAGGCATACACTTATACTGAGACTATCGTAGATAACGTTAAGATGTTCCAGAGATACACAGGCAAGATCTCTTATGAGTTCGTTGATCTTGAGACTCAGCCTACATTTGTACAGAAGTTCACTACAGAAGACGTATCAACATACGACGCTATCGTTTATGACAACAATACTAAGAGATCCAAGGTTATCACTCTTGAGGATTTCCTTGTACTCGAGATGGACTATCAGACCTACTCACAGAACATCACTGGTTACGACGTAGAGGGCGAACTTGCTCAGGCTATCCAGTATGTTCAGCTTACAGAAGACAAGCTTGTTAAGGCTTATATCCTTACAGGTCACAATGAAACAGCTTTTGAGACATCATTCACAGATGTTATCGCTAAAGCTAATGTATCAACAGAAGATCTTACTCTTTATACTACAGATGCTGTTCCTGAAGATTGCAGCCTTCTTGTTATCAACTTCCCTCAGACTGACCTTAAGGCAGATGAAGTTGAAAAGATCAAGGCTTACATCGACCGCGGTGGTAACATCCTTGCTATCTTCGGATATGTAGGCGATGCTGATATGAGTAACTTTAATACAGTTCTTTCATACTACGGCGTAACTAACTCAGGCCAGCTCGTATATGAAGAAGACCCTCAGCGCTACTATGCATATGAACTTACACAGGGCGGACTTGCAAACGGTCAGCTCCTTCCAAATGTAAATACAGCAAGCGATATTACTAAGGGTGTTGGAACAACTAATACTCCTGTTCTTGCAATCTATGCTACAGGCCTTACATACAATGCTGATACAGCAGATACAGCATATACAGAGATCCTTACATCTTCTGATCAGGCTTCACTTCTTAGCTTTGGTGCAGACGGATCATACCAGTTCTCTTCTAAGGCTAAACAGGTTATAGGTCTTAAGGTTGATAAAACACTTGCCAGTGGTAATACATCTACATGTGTTGTTTACTCAAGCTGCAACATCTTTAACGAGACAGTTGATACATGGACAGGTGGAACAAACCTTACACTTTTTGGTAACACCTTCACATCCATGATCGCGCTTGATTCAACATTCGTATCTATACCTGCTGAATACATGAACGTAAGCCTTGTATATTCTACAAAGGCTATGTCTACTATCAAGATCGTATGGTGGCTCATCATCATTGCAATCCTTGTAGGCGGCATCGTAGTTTATACTAAGAGAAGACATATGTAAAAAGATAAAGGTCTTTCGAGGTTATCAATGAAAAAACAGAAAACACAGCTTATCATAATCCTTGTGGTACTTGCGGTTCTGGTTGCTTCATACTTTGCACTTTCTGCTCACAACAAGAAAGTTGTAGAGGATCAGGCTAAAGACGATTACACAATTCTCACAATGGATACAACAACAATCAAAGAAGTAAAAGTTACAAAGACAACTAAGACAGAAGTAGGAGCAGCAGACGCTGCTTCTACAGATGCTACTGATGAAGCAGCAGACGGCGCATCATACGTAGCTACAGAAGAGGCATCTACTACAGATGTAGCTACAGAAGAAGCTTCAGCTACTGAAGAGACAACAGATGCAGCTGCAGATGTTTCTGCAGAGGGCACATCAACAGAAACTCCTGCAGAGGTTCAGTACGAGTACACATCAGAAGTTGCTTACGACCTGGTTCTTGAAAACGGAGCATGGGTTCTTGCATCAGATAAGACAGTAGAACTTGATCAGGACAGCGTTACATACCTTCTTTCAAACCTTGCTACAGTAACATCTAACAAGGAGATCACAGGCGTAACAGACTTTGCGCAGTACGGACTTGATCATCCATCACTAACAATTGAAGTAACTGTTAATGATGGTACAAATACAAGCATCTACATTGGCGATTACAACTCTGTATCAAGCATGTACTACGTAAGAATTGGTGACTCAGCTAACGTATATCTGATCACTTCAACTCTGAATGCTTCATTTGGCGTTGATTCTTCATCTTTCAAAAAGGTAGAAGAGACTCAGAGCACAACAGAGACAAGCGCAGGAATCACAGGAGTAGACATTGACGCAAGCGCAGCATCTTCAGCTGCAGCTGCTGCTGTTGAAAGTTCTACAGAGTCTTCCACAGACGCAGGCACTGAAGCTTCTAACGTGGGTGCTGACGCTTCTTCAGCTGACGCTACAGAAAATGCATCAGAAGCATCTACCAGCGCAGAATAATTAACAATTTAACGTCGCACAGGCTGGATTTTGTAAAAATGCCGGGGGCTGGTCCTCCGGTATTTTTGTGCTTTTGCTAAGAGATTTCATCTATTGCATCTGCAAATTGATTTATTTATAATGAATATGTTGATTTTTTCGGGGGAAGCGTTATAATCAAAAATGCTTGCGCTTTTGCACGCATAATAAACGCTTTATGGAGGATTTCGCATGAGTTTGTGCGAGGTTGAGAATAATGGCACTTATCGCATCACAAGACTGAATCTTGAGGATGCGAACGGGGACAGACTTAGAAGTCTTGGACTTAAGCAGGGAACCGAAGTCAAAGTTATAAGCAGGAAGAAACAAGGATCACTTATTATTGAATCCTGCGGAAAGCAGATAGCACTTTGCAGAAATTTCGCATCAGCTATTGATGTGGAGTGATTCGATTATTAAAGCCAGTAACTGGCTAATGAAAGGACATATCAGTAATGGCTGCTAAGATCAGAACAAGATATGCACCAAGCCCAACAGGACGTATGCATGTCGGAAATTTAAGAACAGCTCTTTATGAGTATTTGATCACAAAACATGAGGGCGGAGATTATATCCTCCGTATTGAAGATACAGACCAGGAGCGTTTCGTAGAAGGCGCTACAGAGCTTATCTATGATGCACTTAGAAAAACAGGACTTAAGCATGATGAAGGCCCGGATATCGGTGGCCCTGTAGGTCCTTATGTTCAGTCAGAGCGTCAGGCTTCAGGAATCTATCTTGAGTATGCTAAGCAGCTTGTAGATAAGGGAGAAGCATATTACTGCTTCTGTACTCCAGAAAGACTTGCGACTCTTAAGCAGGTTATCGACGGTAAGGAAGTTACTGTTTATGATAAGCACTGTCTCCACCTTTCCAAAGAGGAGATCGAGAAGAACCTGGCTGAAGGTAAGCCATATGTAATTCGTCAGAACAACCCTACAGAGGGTACAACAACTTTCCACGACGAACTTTACGGCGATATCACAGTAGATAACAAGGAACTTGATGATATGATCCTTATCAAATCTGACGGTTTCCCAACATATAATTTTGCTAACGTTGTAGATGACCACCTTATGGGAATCACACACGTTGTTCGTGGTAACGAGTATATTTCTTCAACTCCTAAGTACAACCGTCTCTATGAGGCATTTGGATGGGAGATTCCGAAATATATCCACTGCCCACTTATCACAGATGAGGATCACCACAAGCTTTCAAAGCGTTCAGGCCACAGCTCATTCGAAGATCTTCTTGAGCAGGGCTTCCTTGTAGAGACAGTAGTTAACTTTATTGCTCTTCTTGGATGGTCACCTGAGGACAACGAAGAGATCCTTAGCCTTGATGAGCTTATAGAGAAGTTTGATTATCACCGCATCAATAAGTCCCCTTCAGTATTTGACTATACAAAGCTTAAGTGGATGAACGGTGAGTACTTAAAGCGTATGGATGATGACAAGTTCTATGAGCTTGCACTTCCTTACATGAAGGAAGCTATTTCCAAGGATATCGATTTCCACAAGATCGCAGCTATGATCAAGACTCGTATCGAGATCTGGCCTGACATCGCCGGAATGGTAGATTTCTTTGAGAAGGTTCCTGAATATGACAATGCTATCTATTTCAACAAGAAGATGAAGACTGACGCAGAGAGCTCACTCCCTGTACTCAAAGAGCTTCTTCCTCTTATCGAGAGCATTGACGATTATTCTAACGACAATCTTTTTGCAACTATCAAGCAGTTTGTTGCTGATAAGGGTTATAAGAATGGCTTCGTATTATGGCCACTTAGAATAGCTCTTTCAGGTAAGGAGCAGACTCCTTGCGGCGGAACTGAGATCATGGAAGTTCTTGGTAAGGAAGAGTCAATCGCTCGTATCAAGGCTGCTATTGCTAAGCTTGAAGCTTAATAGTAAGTATTTGCTATAGTTTTTGATCTTATTTATCGTGAAAGGAAAGTCTGTTTAAACTAAAGTCTCTAAAGCACATATGTGCGAGTTGCGATTTTGGTTAAGGCCGTTGGCCTATAGATTCCTTTCACGATATTTTTTGAAAAAAGTTTTTGAATTAAAAATGGGGAAGTTTAAATGTCATTTACAGGTCAAACTGTGGTGGCTGGTAATCCCGCTCAGATCGATGCGATCACGCATATAAATGGCCCTGCCATGGTTCTGGCTGGCCCCGGGAGCGGTAAGACCTTTGTAATATCAGGCCGTGTTCGTTTTCTTATCGAGCAGGCAGGCGTTCGTCCTGATTCTATTTTAGTCATCACATTCACTAAAGCTGCAGCAATAGAGATGCAGCATCGTTTCTTCAAAGATACGTCCAGAAGATTTCCAGAAGTTCACTTTGGAACATTTCATTCTCTTTTTTATCAAATGTTATGTCTGTCCAAACCGGGATATCGCCCGAACTTACTCACAGCAAGAGATAAAAGCAGGATCATAAAAGAAAGTCTTTCTTATGCCCTTAAAAAGCATAAGGATGAGATTTTGAAAAAAGAGGATTATTTAAATCCTTCAGCTGACGATTACAGTAGCCTTCTGTCGGAAATTGCCAGGATCAAGAACGATAATGAAAGTCCGTCTGAGTGCGGTAAAGAGGTTTCTTTTGGCGAGTATTTTCCTGATATATACAATTACTATACAAGAACCTGCAAGGATCTTGGTCTTATAGACTTTGAGGATATGATCCTTGAATGCTACAGGATGCTCATGGATAGCCCTGAGATACTTTCAAAGTGGCAGGAGACCTTCAAATACGTTCTTATTGATGAGTATCAGGATATCAACAGGCTTCAGGAAAGCGTCATAAGACTTCTTGTAAAGAGCCATAAGAATATATTTGTGGTTGGAGATGATGACCAGTCCATATACGGCTTTAGAGGATCAAAGCCCCAGATCATGCAGGAATTTACTGAATATTATGAAGGGGCAAAGCTCATAACCCTCTCAATTAACTACAGATCCGGAAGTGACATCATTAAAAATGCAGGGCTTGTTATTGGTGAAAATAAGGTTCGCTTTGAAAAGGACCAGGAACCAGCAAGCGATGATAATCACGGCTTTTGCAAAGGTTATGTATTTGATAATGCCAGGCATGAGACAGCATCCATTGCAGCAATGATTGAAAAAGATGGAGATTATGATAATACGGCAGTTCTATATAGAACTAATCTTGAAAGCGAGATGATCGCGTTAGAGCTTGCAGCAAGAGGAATTCCTTATGTTTCTACGTCTGCGGTCCTTAGTATTTACGAAGATCCTGCAGTTAAGACAGTCCTGTCATATCTTAAGTTTGCTTACGAAGGTCATAAGCGCTCAGACTTTTTTGCCATAATGAATTGTCCTCTTAGATACATAAGGCGGGATTCTGTGAGGAATGAGATCGCATATGAAAAAGATATACTTGATTATTACAGATCAAATCCTGGCATGAAGGAGACTGTGACCAAATTGTTCAGACAGCTGCGTCTCCTTGAACACATGAGACCGGCTCTGGCACTTAAATACATCTTAAATGAGATAGGAGTTATGAAATTCCTGATGCAGGAAAAGACCAAAGCTGAGAAGGAAAAGCTGACTGATATATGCGACAGGCTTATGCAGGATGCAGCCTTTTTTCAGGATGTTGTATCCTTTCTTGAGATGGCAGGTGAGGAGATAAGAAGAGCAGAAAAAGAGCGCGGAAGGCGCAAAGATAAAGATAACAAAGGCGTAAAGATCATGACAATGCACGCTTCCAAAGGTCTTGAGTTTGACACGGTTTATCTTCCGGGACTGTGCGAAGGTTCAGTACCTAACAGGAAGTCCGTTGAACCTGATCAGATAGAAGAAGAGAGACGTATGCTCTATGTTGGCATGACAAGAGCCAGAAAACGTCTTATACTAAGTTATGTTAAGGGAGATAAAGATAATTCAAGGATGCCGTCGAGGTTCCTTCGTCCTGTAATGGACCTTTTTGAACAAAACTAAAGTTATACTGATTTTATGCCGATACTCTTTTAGCGGTAGTGCCATCTTGCCGCGATATGATACATGGATGTAGATTGGGCCTAGGGCATGATGCCACGGCGAAAGGGCTGGTTATGGTCAAGGATATAATAACAAATATAATTCTGATTATTTTGATCATTCTGACAATAATAGTTTTTATCATGCTATTTGGCAAGGATCTTGGAATCTATATTGATCCTAATGCCATCAAAGAATCGATTACCTCACTATTTGAAAAGGACACGGAAGAAGAGCCCGGGAATTCAGCCGATGCTGCAACCGAGGCTGATTCTTCTGGTGAAGATATTGTAACTGTTGCATCTATGTATGAAAACACAGTTACCATAGAGTACGAACTATCCGACGAAGTCCTTTACAATCCCCTTATGGGTTATGCCCCGAACGCGAATACAACTCATGGAGATGATGTGAATATAGACAAGGCGACGCTGGTCTATTTCGAGGTTACCTGGGCAGACTTTGAACCCGAAGAGGGTGTATACGATTTTGAAAAGATCGAGACAGATAATAACCTTCAGGAATGGAGAAATGCAGGCAAGAATGCAGTTCTCCGTTTTATTTGTGATGACCCCACAGATGAAGATCACATGGATATTCCCCAGTGGCTTTATAAAGAGACCAAAGATGGGAAAAAGTATGATACCTCATACGGTAAGGGCTATTGTCCCAATTACAGTAATGAGGTTTTTATTGAGGCCCATAATAAGGCTATAAAGGCGCTTGGAGACTATTTTTCCAAAGATTCTTTTGTAAGATATGTGGAGATGGGAAGTCTTGGACACTGGGGGGAATGGCATGTAAACATAGACGAAGATGAAGGTCTTCCTGTAATGCCTGACACGCAGATAAGGGCTTTATATGTTGATGCTTACGTAGACGCTTTTCCAGGTGCAAAGCTCCTTATGAGAAGACCCTTTGCAGAGCTTCCTGAGGGAGGCGGCGTTTATAATGACATGGTTGGTGCCTACAAGGATACCACAGAATGGCTTGGATGGATAGAAGAAGGCGGAACCTATGAGCAGACAGGAGATGCGGAGGGCCTTGTAGCAAGACCTGACATCTGGGAAACAGCTCCTGTAGGCGGCGAATTCACAAGTTCTATTGAGATGGAAGAGATGCTGATAGGGGCTTATGATACAACAAGCTCTCTTATCAAAGACAGTCACATGACTTTTATAGGACCAAAGGTTCCTCGCAGTGATGAACTTACAGGTGCAGCGTGGCTTCGAAGCGAAGATATCCTTAAGTATATTGGCTATAGATATGCAGTTACAAGAATGGATTATGGCGGCGATGATACAGAATCTGCAATTGGCATTAAGGTGTCTAACGAGGGCATTGCGCCTATTTATTGGGACTATACAATGTGCCTGTATCTCAAAGATCAGACCGGTTATATAGAAAAATACCAGGTTGACATTGACCTGATGAGTCTGTGCGGAGGCGATTCGGAGTACGTTATTACTAAGATCCCGGTGCCTTTTGATGAACTTGCAAATTATCAGATCCTGGTCGGAATAGAAGATCCTGATACGCAGGAACCCGCTGTCTATATTGCTACAAACGCAGCAAGGACGGGCTTTAGAACGATTCTTCTTTGAAAAAAGATATTTCTTATTTTCAAATAACATATACAAATAATATTTGTATTTCTATGTTTTTTTTTCTTTTTGTATGATATGATGATTGTATATCAGCAGTGGCTTTTTGTGGTCAAATCGCGTGACCGACATGGTCAAAAATCGTTTTGGTGTAAAGCTTTAATATTTTTCTTGGGATGATTCTTTATCTGTAATGATAAAGATTTTTAATAAGGGGTATTACTGTTGGTATATGGGATAAGGAGGTGCGTTTATGCTATTTTCAGACATAGCCATGAAAGTTAATCAGAGAATAGAAAATGGCGAAGAAATCACTGTAGATCTGGATCTTGATGATGGCAGAAAAGTTACTTGCGCGACGATGATCATCCTTACTGTAGCAGAAAAGGATTACATTGTTCTCCTTCCGCTTGATAAGAATGGTCAGAATACTGATGGAAATGTATGGTTCTACAGATACATATCCAAGAATGAGGGCGACGCAGAGCTTGGCTATATCAGTGATGATGCTGAATATGAGAAAGTTTCTGAAGCTTTCGACGAGTATCTTGATGAAGCGGAATTTGATGAGCTTGTAGATCTTGATGACAACGGCGAAGCAATTAAATCATAACAAAGTGAAATAAACGTGAAATTAAGGCTATCCGTATAAAACGGATGGCCTTTTTTGTGGTATACTATTTTGGAATATTTATTAGTTTATTAATTTGGGGTGATTTGCCCCTGTAGGTCCATCAGACGAGGAAAATTGTCTAGGATTTTCCTCAATCGCTAGGAGGAGTATGACACAATCTATTAAACTGCTGAAGGCAAAGCCTTACCCGCTGGGGATGCATGTTCAGGGTCAGGATCTTATATTCAGCGGCAAATTCAACAACGAAACGGGATGCGGAATTATTTTATATCAGTGTACTGATGGAGTTATAGATACTTCAAAACCTAAGATAGCGCCGCTTACAGACCAGTTCAGGCATGGATCATTATATAGCGTAAGGATCCCCGGGGGAGCCGGCGAATACGGAGCTTACCAGCTTATGAGCGGTGGCCTTAGATATGCAGACCCTTATAGCACTAAGATCTCAGGTCTTGAAGAATTTGGAACATATCGTAAAAGCGATGAGATATACAGCGTAATATCCGATGACGACTACGACTGGGGCAATGACAAGAATCCTCATACGCCTTTTAACCAGAGTTTTATATATCTTGTGAATGTTCGCGGCTACACAATGCTTGATACAAGCGTTCCTGTAAGACACAGAGGAACTTTCCTGGGTCTTGTCAGAAAGATTGATTATCTTAAGTCTCTTGGCGCTACTGCGATAGAGCTTATGCCTGTATATGAACAGCCTAGCGTTCTTTCAAGAAAGAGCATAGAGCTTTCACATGCACCTGTTCACCGCGACATGACCAAGGCAAGAGCTATGGTCAACGAGGTTGGTATATTAAAACAGGTTGATGATGCGGACAGACTTGTAAATCTCTGGGGATTTGAGCCGGGCTTTCCTTTTGCTGTAAGAAGCGCCTTTGCTGTTAAGGGTAACGACGCCAGCGAGGAATTCAAGGACATGGTAAGAGAATTCCACAGAGCAGGAATCGAGGTTATAGTCCAGACCTATTTTGCAGATGGTCTTACTCATCAGGAGATGCAGGAGATCATAAGATACTGGGTAAGTGAATATCACATTGACGGTATCCATATCAAGGGCAGGAACATCAATTCCACTATGCTTTCACAGGATCCTCTTTTGTCAGATACCAAGATTTTTGATTACGGATTCGATTTCTGGCAGCTTTACAAGGGTGCTCCCCGAGAGCCTTCCAAGAGGAATCTTGCAGAGTACAAGGACGACTTTGAATTTACAGCCCGTCACTTCCTTAAGGGTGATGACAATATCATACCTTCATTCCTTAACCTGTCTCAGGAGACAGGAACTTCAGGCGGTGCTGTTCACTATATCTGTAACTACGACGGCGCAAGGCTTGTTGACCTTGTGACCTATGACCATAAATACAATGAAGCTAACGGCGAGAACAACACTGATGGTATAAATGATAATGTCAGTTGGAACTGCGGAGTGGAAGGAAAGAGCCGCCGCAAGGATGTCACTGAGCTTCGTACAAGGCAGATGAGAAATGCACTCGTAATGCTCTTTTTATCCCAGGGAACACCTATGCTCTTTGGTGGAGATGAGTTTGGCAATTCTCAGGATGGTAATAACAATCCATACTGTCAGGACAACAGCACAGGCTGGGTTGAGTGGAAGAACTTTGCAAAGAATAAGGGACTTGTGGACTTTACCAAGTTCCTTATAGGACTTAGAAACAAGTACTCGGTATTTACATCACCTGTTCCATTCAGACTTATGGATTATAAGGCTGTAGGTTTTCCTGATTTTTCATATCACGGAACAGAAGCCTGGAGACCGGACCTTTCTGCTTACAGCCACACGATAGCTATGCTGTACTGCGGTCTTTACAGCGGCAAGGGTCAGGAACATTCCTTTGTGTATGTGGCTTTCAACATGCACTGGGAGGACAAAGAGTTCTCACTTCCTGAGCTTCCACAGGGCTGTGAATGGCAGATACTGTGTGACACTTCCGATATGGAAACAGACTACAGCACTCCTAAGAGGGCAAGAAGCCTTAAAGACCAGGCTATGGCCAAGCTTAAGGCAAGAAGTATTAGTATTTTTATTTCAAAAGGAGAACCGGTAAGAACCGGTAGAAACATATCCTATGCAGCAAAAAATAACGCAGCAGATGCAGATAACAAGTGAAACACCTGCAGACAGCGAGATGCCAGTTGGAAGGCCTGTTGAGCTTGGACCAAATGGTGAACAGCCAAAGATAAAACTTAAGAATCTGATCGGACATTTTAAAACAGTAAGTGCACACAGAATGCAGGTGTGCCGCAATTGTTTCAAAATGGGCCTTTACTGGCAGGGTCTTACCCATGACCTGTCCAAGTTTTCACCAACTGAATTCCTTCAGGGATGCAGGTATTATCAGGGAGACAGATCTCCCAATGCCTGCGAAAGAGAGCTTAACGGCCATTCTCTTGCATGGCTCCACCACAAGGGCAGGAACAAGCACCACTATGAGTACTGGATAGACTTTAGTTCCAAGGATTCAAGTTCTCCCTTTGGTGTACTTCCCGGCAAAATGCCTGACAGATACATTGCAGAGATGATAGCTGACAGAGTCGCAGCAAGCCGCACTTACAGGAAAGAGGCTTATACCTCTGCTGATCCTTTGAAGTACTACCTTAGAGTTAAGCAAACACCTACACCTATGCATCCTTACACGATAGAAAAGCTTGAGTTCTTCCTTCACATGCTTGCAGATGAAGGAGAGGATGCGACCTTTGCCTATATCAAGAATGTCTTTCTTAAGAAAAAATGATGCTAAAGGTTTCGACATGAATATTGAAGAGAGAAATGAGGCTTTTTCAGAATCTATAGATAAGTTCCTTGGCAGAAAATATGACAGAAGCTCCATAGGTATCCTGAAAGAAAAGACCCTTCACAGCATCGTCAAAGATTTCTATGCGCCTTCTGAAGAGGCCAAAGAGATTAGGGTAGGGGACTTTGTTGCAGATATCTGCTATGAAGATAAGATAATCGAGATCCAGAATGGCAATTTTGCCCATCTTGTCCCTAAGCTTGAAGCTTTTTTACCAAAATATAAGGTGACAGTGGTGTATCCGATTCCTTACAGGAAGTGGATGTGCTGGATCGATCCTGAAACGGGAGAGCAGACTGCAAGGAATGCTCCAAGAGGAAACTTTAATCTATATAAGATTTTCAGGGACCTTTACAGTATCAGGAAATTTCTGCTACACCCTGGTTTTACGCTAATCCTTACCTGCCTTGAGATTGAAGAATACAGGGTTCAGGACGGCTGGGGAAGAGGCGGAAAGCGCGGATCTCACCGCTATGACAGAATCCCTTTAAGGCTTCTTGACGAGATTGAGATTAAGAGTCTGGAAGGGTATAATAGATTTCTTCCGGATGACCTTCCTGATGAATTTACTACTAAGGAGTTTCAAAAGCTTGTAAAGTACCGCGGTAAATATTTTGGTACAACTGTCCGTGTCCTTGAAGAAATAGGGATGATAGAGCGGTGCGGCAAGAGAAAACAGGCGTATCTTTTTAAAAAGAAATATGAATCAGGTAGTGCTAAGGAAATGCCTGATAATACAAAAATAAATAACTCAAAATCGGCTAAAACCGGTAATTTACTTGAAGATAATAATAATAAAACGGAGAATATCAAAATGGCAGCAAAGAAAGCAAAGGCAGCTACTAAGAAAGCAGCTCCTAAAAAGACAACAAAGGTGGCCGCTACAAAGTCAGCAGCTAAGACAACTAAGACAACTAAAACAGCTACTAAAGTAGCTAATAAAGAGGAATCCGTAATCGACAGATTCCTTCGCTATGTTAAATTCGACACTCAGTCCAACGAGCAGTCAGGAACATCACCTTCAACTCCTGGTCAGCATGACCTTGCTAAGGTTCTTGTTAAGGAACTTGAAGAGATAGGTGCAAGCGATGTTTATTATGACAAGGAGCACTGCTACGTATATGCGACAATTCCTTCAACGTTTGGAAGAAAGAAAGCTCCTGTTCTTGGATTCATCAGCCACATGGATACATCTGATGCTACAAGCGGTAAGGATGTTAAGCCAAGAATCGTTGAGAAGTACGACGGCAAGGACGTGATCCTTAATGAGAAGGACCCTGAGACAGGTGCTAAGGTTATACTTTCACCTAAGACATTCCCTGAGCTTTTGAATCATAAGGGTGAAGATCTTATCGTAACAGACGGTACAACACTTCTTGGTGCAGATGACAAGGCTGGTATTGCTGAGATCATGACTATGGCTTCCTATCTTCTTAAGCACCCTGAAGTTAAGCATGGCAAGATCAGGATCGCATTTACTCCTGACGAAGAGATCGGAGAAGGCACTAAGTTTTTTGACATAAAGAAATTCGGTGCTGACTTTGCATACACAGTTGATGGCGGAAAGCTTGGCGAACTTGAATACGAGTGCTTCAACGCAGCAGAAGTTGAGCTTATAATCCACGGCCGCAGCGTTCACCCAGGTGATGCCAAGGGCAAGATGCTCAATGCTTCACTTATCGCATACGAGTTCCAGTCAATGCTCCCTGCATTCGACAACCCTATGTACACTGAGAAAAAAGAAGGATTCTTCCACCTTACACTCATGAAGGGAACCTGTGAAAAGGCTGTTGTTTACTACATCATCCGTGACCACGATAAGAAGAAGTTCCTCGATCGCAAAAAGCTTGTTGAAAAGATCGTTAAATTCCTTAACGACAAATATGGCGCAGGCACTGTAGAACTTACAATGGAAGATAGCTACTACAACATGATCGAGAAGTTAAAGCCTCACATGCACCTTGTAGATAACGCAAGAAAGGCTATGGCTAAGGCAGGCGTTACAAGTATTGAGAATCCTATCAGAGGTGGCACAGACGGAGCAATGCTTTCATTCAAGGGTCTTCCTTGTCCGAACCTTTGCACAGGCGGTTACAATTATCACGGCAAGTATGAGTACGCATCAGTACAGGAGATGTACAAAACAGTCGAGATTCTTAAGAATCTCGCAGAGATTTACGGCGAAAATGTTTGAACCAAAGGCATGGCTAGTGCTTTTGTTAGAGGTTCAAGTGATAATTAAGTTTTAAAGGAAAAGAGATGGATAAAGTTTCAATTAATGGTAATGATATATACGAAGTAGATGCAGAGATGGAAGCTCTTATTGAGGCAACTGACCTTGATGGAAAGGCGCCTGAGACTGAGCCTCAGAGACAGTACTACTTTATCAAAAAGGCAAGACGCTACGTTGATGAGCTCGCAAAAGAACTTGGCAGAAGACCTCTTGCCTGTAGCGTAGCTTTTGGATGCCAGATGAACGCGCGTGATTCCGAGAAGATCCTTGGAGTCTTAAAAGCA
The DNA here is from genome assembly GCA_947168935.1 of uncultured Butyrivibrio sp. Taxonomy (GTDB): domain Bacteria; phylum Bacillota; class Clostridia; order Lachnospirales; family Lachnospiraceae; genus Butyrivibrio. Next base: position 18,777 of record CAMVNV010000060.1, read on the forward strand.
GTAGGCTATGAAGAGACAGATTCAGAAAAGGCTGAATTTGTTATCTACAACACCTGCACAGTCCGTGATAACGCAGATCAGCGTGTTTACGGCCGCCTTGGATATGCAGGAAGCCTTAAGAAAAAGAATCCTCATATGAAGATAGGTGTCTGCGGCTGCATGATGCAGGAGCAGGTTGCTGTTGAGAAGATCAAAAAGAGCTACCGTCAGGTAGACCTTATATTTGGTACACACAATCTCTTTAAGTTTGCAGAGCTTTTGTGCACCATGTTTGAGTCAGACAGAATGGTAATTGATATCTGGAAGGGCACTAACGAAATCGTTGAAGATCTTCCTGTTGCAAGAAAATATCCTTTTAAGTCCGGTGTTAACATTACATTTGGATGTGACAATTTCTGCACCTACTGTATCGTTCCATACGTAAGAGGAAGAGAGAGAAGCAGAGACCCTAAAGACATCGTAAGAGAAGTTGAAAAGCTTGTAGCTGATGGCGTTAAGGAAGTTATGCTCCTTGGTCAGAACGTTAACTCTTATGGAACTGGTCTTCCTGATGACAAGAAGATTTCTTTTGCTCAGCTTCTGAATGAAGTCTGCAAGGTTGAAGGACTTGAAAGAGTCAGATTCATGACACCTCACCCAAAGGATCTGTCTCAGGAACTTATTGATGTTATTAAGGCCAATCCTAAGGTTGCAAGACATATACACCTTCCTCTTCAGTCTGGAAGTACTGAGATACTCAGACGTATGAACAGAAAGTATACAAGAGAGCAGTATCTTGATCTTGCGCTTAAGATAAGGCGCGAGCTCCCTGATGCAGCTATTACAACAGATATCATCGTAGGCTTCCCTGGGGAAACTGATAGTGACGTAGATGATACAATTGATATAGTTAAGCAGGTTAAATATGACAATGCCTTCACTTTTATCTATTCAAAGCGTACAGGAACACCGGCTGCAGGATTTGAGCAGGTTTTATCTGAAGAAGAGATAAAGAGTAATTTTGACAGACTCCTTAAAGTCGTTCAGGAGACTGCACATGCTCAGTCTGAGCGCTTTAATGATACTGACCAGAGAGTCCTTGTAGAGTCACTTAACGAGCAGGATGCATCACTTGTTACAGGTCGTATGTCCAACAATACACTTGTACATTTCGAAGGTGGTGAAGACCTGATCGGCCAGTTCGTTGACGTTCATCTTGATGAATGCAAAGGATTTTATTATCTCGGACACAGGATCTGATAAGAGTAAAGTTTATGATCTAACCAAAATATATTAGGGTTATATACTAGAAAGATTTAGAAATAGCGGAGGAGTACTTTTGGATACAAAAGTAAGTACAACGGGGACAAGTGAAAACTATGCATCAAAGCCTGACATAACCAAAGTTTCGCCTATGATGCAGCACTATCTTAAGACTAAAGAAGAAAATCCGGGCTGCCTTCTTTTTTACAGACTCGGAGACTTTTATGAGATGTTCTTTGAAGATGCTGAGATTGTCAGCAGAGAACTTGAGCTCACATTAACAGGTAAAGCCTGCGGACTTCCTGAGAGAGCTCCAATGTGCGGAATCCCATACCACGCCGTAGATTCCTGCCTTACAAGACTTGTAAAG
>CAMVNV010000061.1 GCA_947168935.1 uncultured Butyrivibrio sp.
CAAAAACCTTTAATTTTTCTCTAAATCCTATTGACTACTAATAGTTTGTCACCTCCTGGCATCTTATGGTGCCTCTCTGCAGCGAGGCTTTTTTATTTGATGATTAAATGATACCTTGAGGGAAAAAAAAAGGTCAACCCGAAGGCGACCTTTGTAAATCAGCCATTTGATAGCGGATCCAAACCATAATCAAATAGCACTATATCTATTTTCATTACATTGTATTCTTCATGTTCGATGAAATACTCCACCACCGCATCTGTCTGAGATATTGGCGACAGTGCATATCCTGCAAGCTTTAAGAAATCAACGGTCTCATCCATATTCAGATGAAGTCCTACCGCCAATGCAAGAACCTTTTCCTTAGACGGTTTGACCTGCCCTTTTAAAAGCATAGAAAAATACTGCTTAGAAATATTTGCAGCAGCATAAACCTCTGAATTTTTAAGCCCTTTCTTATTGATAAGTTTTTGAAGATGATTTTCAAAAGAATCTTTGTATATTCCTTTTATTACGTCATCCAAAGAATCTGACTTTTTAGCCTTCTTCTCAAAGCCTCTTCCAAATGCAGCTGAAGATAACAGGTGTCCTATGTTTTTGGATGGTCTTGGAGCAAAGCAGGCACTATAGTCTCGCTCTTCATCAGCTTCTTCTAAATCTTCCGTATTAAACGCTTCTGAATCTGATAACTCCTCCGGAACGCCTTCATACCTATATTCTTTTGATAATGTATCTGCTACATACTCATCATCAATGACACTAAATACTTCTTTTCCCAGCTCACCAGAAACCTTTACAGACTTTTCTCCGAAAACAACAAGAATAATCTCAATCTCATGTTCTTCAAGGAAACTGGTAAATGCTTCAACAGCGATCTCCATTGCGAGCTTCTGAGGAAATCTATAAGTTCCGGTAGCAAGTAACGGAAATGCGATAGATCTGCAATTATTTTCCGCTGCAAGGTTCAATGACTTATTATAACACTGTTTCAGAAGATCAGCCTCACCTTTGTTTCCACCTTCCCACCATGGGCTGCTTGCATGAATGATATATTTGGCATCAATGTCAAATGCAGGTGTGATAGCCACTTCTCCAGGCAGTAGTCTTCCTATCTTCTGACGCTCGGCAAAAAGCTGAGCCCTGCCAGCAGCTTTATATATGGCAGAGTCAACGCCTTCTCCAATAGCAACCTCTGGATTTGCTGTGTTTACAATGGCATCTGCTTTTACCTTTGTAATATCATTTCTGATAATCTGAAATGGCATGAGTTATATCTCTCCATTCACTTCATCATCCGTTATCACCGAAATATCCGCAACTGAGCTTATTATTATCATATCCATCATTTTATGAAAAAACAATAATTCCAAAAACCATTATGTATCTCTATGTTCTTCCACGTACTGCAAAAACTCCGCTGTTTTGGACCAGTACTTGATTCCCCAGTTCTCGAAGTTCCACTCTTCCATATAATTGTTGCACTCAAAATCTATGTAGAAAATTTCTCCATTGTGAACTACAAAATTAGTTGGAAAATAGTCGATGTTCGTATTAGCAGGATACAGTAGATCACACATTGCCTTGACTTGCTGAATGTAACTGTCTTCCATTTTGTCGTTAAGGACAAGGTCGTAGATAGTCTCGCCAGAAATATATTCTTTTAGTATACGCTCGTTTTCTATATCTACATCAAGCATTACAGGCATTTTGATACCAATACTGCTGAGCCTTTTATAATCGTCAACCTCTGATTTGATCTTATTTCCAAACTGGTAGTATGAGCAAGGTTCATGATGGATCTGTTTTAAAACGTACTCTTTATCATCTTTTCTAGCAAGATATGAGTAACCGCCTTTGCCTTTTCCAAGGAGTTTTACTATTTCGTACTCTTTTCCATTTACGCTTAAATTATCCATGTCCATTCGTCTCCTTCGTTTTAGCCTTAATGCTTTTTTCTGATCTGATCAAGTATGAAGGGATCCTTGATCTTCTGATCTTCTGCCAAAAGGAGGATCTTGGATATTACTTCTGCTGTCTTTGGATCATCGTCAACAAATGGAAGGAATATCTTTCCTCTTCTTTGTGAATGAACAGGAAGGATATTGATCATAGGGCCGCCCTCCTGATGTATTATGCCGCTTCCAAGATGCACGCTGTAGCTTCCCCTTGTTCCCTTTATGAGCGCGTGAGTGTCTGTAAAGGTTACGTTTGTAAGCTTAAACAGTGGCAGTGTAAATTCTGCGATCGCCTTTCTCATCTCGATAGTTGAGTGTGAGAATTCAGGATCAACTTCGCCTGCATGAGCTACGCTGACTACAAGATCCACATCTCTCATTGTCTCAGAGAAAAGGATATCCGGAACTTCTCCTGCTTTTAACTCTTTGAAAGTCTTTCTGTCATAGAATACCACCCACTCAAGTGTCGGCTCTTCGATATCTGCTGGTGAGAACCAGTCTGCAAGAGCATAAATTGAAGAGATGATATTCTTTTTGTAGTATACCTTTTGAAGACCATCCTCCATATCTGCAACCCAGCGTCTTGTCTTAAGAAGGGCAACAGTACGCTTTGGCTGGATCTGATTGCCTGCAAATCTGTTCAGGTGCTTTTGCTCTTTTTCATCATCAGTCTTAATGTAAAGTTCTCTGAAGACCTGTTTAAATGGCTGCTTAAGTTCCATATCAAAGATCTTCTTCTGGAAATCTCTCCAGACTCCGGCTTTATAAAGATGCCATGGATGAGCTATAAGTACTTCTGTTTTATCTTTAAGGTTAGAAAGCTCATCCATAAATCCGAACTCATCTCCTGCTTTAAGGACAAGTGCACCTACAACAGGTCCTATAACAGGGCTCTTTGAAAGGTCTCGAAGCTCTCCAATAGTGAACGGAGTCTCTTCTTCCATTGCTTCTTCAAACATGGTCTTACTTCTAGAGCCTTGCGTTGCAAGTGTCTTTTTAGCTTCCTGAAGTTCTAAGATATAATCGTTTTTCTTAAGTTTTGCAGGTATGGATTTAAGTTTTTTGCCGCCCTTATTAACGACAACTAAAAGCTTTCCTTCCTTATCAAGTTCAAGATTTACTTCTATATCTTCAACCTGTTTTGGGTCAAAAAAGCTAAGGAGGCCTTCAGAAACCTTGCTCTCCATTCTAAGGACAAAGCGCATATCATCCTGATAGCCATTAGCTGTTGCCATGTTCTTGATAGCCATCTCGCTGACAAGCTTTTCGCTTGCTCTTCTCTGAGCTCCGAACTTTTTGCTTTCTTTTTCAAACTTTCTGATAAAGAGGTATCTGTCCTTAATATCTGCTGCCTTTTTGGACGGAATAACTCCAAGGCACATGACATAGTCTTTATTACGCTTAGCTTCTATCTCTTTCATAACGCTGTCCATATCGAGATTGCCAAGGGCTGCATCTGCGTACTTTCTTGCTCTTGTGTGCTTTGCGCCGTCGCTTATATACTTGGCTGCATCATATATGATCTTGAATCTGTCTGCGCCAACAGCTTTATAAACATCCTTGAACCACTCGCTATCGAAGGCTCCGCCGTTAAGTTCTTCCGTAGACAAAGGTGTATACTTGGCGATCATTGCTTTTCTCTTATCATCAAAACGCTCATTCATGTGAGCCATGAAGTAGTAACAGCAAGGCACAAAGCCCTCCCAGCCAAGGTATTCTCCTACTATATTTATCCATTCAGGTGAAAAAAGAGCTGCTTCTACAAGCCTTGAATCTTTGATCTTTTTGCCTGAAAGCTCTGCTTTTAAGTTTTCTGCATCATCACCTTCGCCTGGAACGCATATGCTAAGAAGGTGGCTTAAGCTCTCAACTCTGGAAGGCGCATTATAGGTGTAGTAATAGCTATAATATGCGCTTCTGTCAATCTTCTGATTACCAAGGGCAGACAGTATCCTTACAAAATATGAGGCTCCATAAAGTCTTGTAAGCGATCTGCTGGCTGCAGAATATTCAGTTTCAATATCTCCTCTTCCAAGCTCGCTTTCAGCAAGTACGGGAACAATCTTGTCATAGCAGGAATTAACCAAAGCAGCTAGCGCTTCATTTCTATCTGCATACTTGTCTTTATTCTTGTAATAAAGCTGGTGTTCAGGATCATTACCACCATAAGAATATCCGCGTTTTGCTATGGATTTTCCTTTTTCTCTTATATTTTTTGCATAATCAGATATTAGTCTTACTGAATTTGAGATAGATTTCCCTCTCCAAAGCACAGTATCAAGGAACTGTCTTGATATGATACCAAGCTGGCAAGCCTTGAGATAATCCTGAATGCTAACATTCCTCGATTCATACCTGTATCCATACTCGACCTTTTCACCTTTAAGATCAGCTTTATCTGCTACTGCACACTTAATAGGGAACAGCTTGTCAAAAAAGTCTTCGTTTGCAGTATAAATTTCACTAAACCTCGCCATGATCGGATGAGAAATGATAGTCTTATAAGCTTTTTCTTCTTTTTTTGACCAGCTGTCTTTATAAGTATAGTTAAAGGCCAAAGGTCCTTTATACTCATTAAGAAAATATGAATATACAGATGCTCCTATCTCTATAAAAGCTATACTATCTCTATACTCCGTTTCAAGGTATTGAAGGACGCATCTTACAAGATTAGGATACTTAAACTCAATGTTATCTTCATAACATGGTCCAAAGATATCTTTAATAGCATCTTCAAAGAATTCTTCATATCCGGGTGTTGAATCAGGAGCATATACAAGCATCAAGAGGCGAAGGACAAGTGTATAATCGCTTCCAAGGGTCTTTTTATAAAATTCATCCCAAAGATCGTGGAAGATTATCTCGCGTTTATTATCAACATAACTTCCATAAAGGTGCTGCGCATCTCTAAGGAGCCTGGTTTCGCCTTCACGGTCAACATATTCTTTATCCTTGTTCTTTACGATAAGGTCATCTAGTTCATGAGCAAGCGCAAAGAGCTTTTCTTTTTCATCTGAAGATGAGCCTTTTCCAAGGACTTTATCAAGGATCTTCTTGCCGGCCTTAAGGCCTTTACCTGCGTCACCTTCGTTCTTTGCAAGAACTGAATCAGGGAATACTTTTGCAAAAGTTTCTCTGCATTTTGATATCCATACTTCATCTAGTACAGGCTTGTAAGTAGCGTCAAGATCATATAATGGCTCTTCTGTTACTTTAGAGCCTTCTGATATTGAAGCGCCTTTAATTTCTGCGATAAGAGTATTTTCATGATCCGTTCTTTCTGCGCCTGTCTCAAGAAGCTTAAGGGATTCCTTAAATTCAGAAGATCTTTCTTCATCATTTTTGAGCATCATGATAAGACTAAGTCCGCCAAGGCGCTTTTCTTCTGACTTGGCTGCAAGGAGCCTTTCTATGGTATCCAATAGTTCCTGCCTTTTAAGATTATAAAGAATAGACAGGATTTCTTTTCTCATATCCGCTTTTTTAAGTCTGAGTGAATCCTCCAGAGCACTATAATCTTCGCCTGTAAGGTCCATTTCACCAAGGATATCGAAAGCAATGCACCTTGTCTCTGTATCACCACTTGAGATCATGGAAAGAATTGTTTTTCTCTGAAAAGGTGTTTCAGGAACTGAAGCAAGAAGAAGCAGTACATACGCTTTATAGTAGCCTTCAAGATCTGCTATATGGCTAAGCACAGTTTCTTCAATTTCTTTATCCTTAACATATCTGGCTATATAAGCCATTATCATAACAAGATCAGATTTAGATAGCGTTGCGCTATACCATGGGAATACAACAGGATCAAACTCTGCCTTTTTGCCTTTAATATTTTTGTATATAAAGACAAGGCGATCATAAACAAGGCGGGCATCAGCTTCGTCTATTACAAATTCAGCCTTTTTAATAACTTTGTCTTTGATCTTTTTAAGCTTATCTCTTTCTTTATTATTGTTAAAGCCATAGACACTACCGGTCAGCTTATCTATACAGTGATACGCTTGTACCCTAAGGTGCGGGATTGCAAGAGCCATAAGGTCAGTTTCATCTGCATGGAACTTAAGCGCCTCGGTAATTGTGCTGTCTCCAAATCCCATTTCAAGAAGGTAGTACATCGCAACGAGCCTCTGGTGAGGTGTTCCGTTTGCAAAAATATCCTTAGCAATTTGTGAGCTGTCTCTTGAGTCATGGCATCCAAAAGCCCACAGAGCCATATAAAGCTCCATGGAATCTTCGCTTGAAAGCGCAGCTTTTCTTGCATCTAAGTTAGTAAGATACTCATAGCAAAGCTCGAACATTTTCTTGGAGATCCTGTCAAGCTTGGAAGATTCTGTGTTTATAATGCCTGTCCAGGTTGCACCTGCTCTTATTACAGATGAAAATCTGAACATGTCATTGTCTATAAGGATCTTGTAAAAATAGAGAAAGGCTTCTTCTCGTCCGCAGTCCATATTTTCACAGATTGACTGTCTTAAACCTTCCTGGAGCTTAGCAGCAAGAAGGAGCTTGCCAAGAGCTTCATAAAGCCTTGTACTCTTACTCATCATGATGCCGCGGATCATCTCATAGTTTACGCTTGTGCCTTCTCCAAAAATCTGGTCTTCGAGGTAATCTTCAAGTTCCTTGTTGCCTCTGTCAAGTTCTGCAGCAATAAGATAATCATGGATCCTGTCTCGTCTAAACGTAAAATATATTTCTTCCTCTTCAGTGAACTTGCCGCAAAGAAGGCCCATAGCGTCCTTTCCCCAAATAGAGTCCTTATGGAAAGCGCTTATAATAGCTGCGATCTTACCTATGTTATCTTCATAGACTCCGCTTCGAAGAGTCCTTCTATAGGAGCTGTCAGTATGCTGATAGTAGATAACGTTATCTACTGCGTAGTAAAAAGAATCAAGAAGTTCATCTCTGATCCATCCCTTGTAATAGTCCTTGTGCTCTTTAAAATATGTGCTTGGTTTGTTACCAGTTTCTAACAGGTATTTTCTTATTGCCTGTGCATGATCTACCTTTACTATAGTTGTAATGTGGTAAGAGCCTGCTGCCTGAAGAAACTCTTTTACTTCATTTGGATATGTTTTAAGAAGAGCGTTTTCTTCCTTGTCTATTCTGTCCTGTATCTTTCTATATGCCTTATATTCATCCATAATTTAAATTACCAGATCCTTCCTGCCAAAAATGTAAGTCGTATAAATGTAACTTCATCGCCGTCTTTAAGTGTTAGCGGCGCCTCTAACTCTCCAGCTTCCTTATCTCCCACAAAAAGGCGCACAAGGCCGTCTTTATAGGCAAGGAGTGCTGTCTCATATGCTTTATCAAGTGTAACGTCTTTACTTCCGTATACAAGGTCAAAAGCAATCTTGCCAATTTCTGCCATGTTGTCCAGTTCTTCCTGAGATAAGATTTTACGCTGGGAATTGTGATGATCATCATCTGAATTATGTGTACCTTTGTCTGAATCAGGATTACCTTTTTCTGAATCAGAAGTACCTTTGCCCGAATTTGAAACAGGGAAGACTCCGTCTTCAGATTCTATGGTGCCTGCTTCCTTGTTCATAAAAGCATAGTACATGATCTTGACCGTAGCTTTTATAAAGTCTTCTACCGTATCAAAGGGCTCATCATAGACAAACGGGACCGGTTTAACCCGTCTTCCGCGTTTAGATAGTTGTTTGATATTAATATTTATCAACATTTTATATATTCCTCCCCCGAAGATATAAAGCTATTTTCACATAAAAAACAACCTGATGCAATTGTGTAACTGCATCAGGTCAATTCTGTATCCGGGAAAAAGCTCAAATAAAGAGGGATTCTTTCGAAACTCCGAAGGCGATACCTGCCACACACTATAAAAAGCTCTTGTGAAGGCTTCATTACTGCTATATCCGTACTCTATACCTGTATCTTCTAACTCATATATCATCTTGTATCCTCACTGTATTCCATAATTATATCCAAGAAAAATGCGACCTACAACATTGTAAGTCGCATCTATAATTTTTATTCAAATGATATATATCACTTCTGGAGAATTCTCATTCATCAAAGCCCATTCCATGCTTTATTTTCTTGATCTTATTGCCAAAAATGTTGGAATATTCAGTTCATGAAGTCGGCCTTCACCATTTGTATCTTCATAGAGTTCAAGTAGTGTGAATCCAGCTTCCAACTGGCCTCCTATCTGCTCTTCAAGAGTGTGGGAAAACTGCATTCCGGCATCTGCGTCTTCTAATTGTTTTCTATATTCCTCATTTGTAAGAGGGTCAAAAGGAAGGCTGTTAACTATCTCTTTTTCCTGGTCGTCAACTATGTAATTGATATAGTGATCTACTCCGGAAAGAAGCTCGCCACCCTTTTTTAGAATTCTATGGCATTCCTTCCAAATGGGCTTTACATCCTTTACATAGCAGTTGGAAACAGGGTGAAAGATAAGGTCGAACTCTTCATCTTTGAATGGAAGTCTCTTAGTCATATCGCCGCGGATGATGCGGATATCATAACCTTCACGTTCTGCAACAAATCTTTCACTTTCAAGCTGCTTCTCAGAATAATCCAGCACTGTGCACTCGGCACCAAGCGCTGCGAATATAGGCATCTGCTGCCCTCCTCCGCTGGCAAGGCCGAGAACTTTTTTGCCCTTAAGCTCTCCAAACCAGTTTTTAGGAACTTTCTTAGTTGGAGTAAGAACTACGTTCCAGTTACCCTCTTTGGCCTGTACAAATTCTTCATGGGTTATTGGCTTTCCCCATTCCCAGCCTTCTTCTATCCATCTATCTATAGTCGATGCATTTATGTCTTGGTAATTCATTTTAGTTGCTCCTATCTGGTTTTATTACAATATCGGCACCTGTCGCGCTTTTCACTGCATAATCTATACCTTTTGTATAATCAATCATCATTTCTTTTCCAATGAATGCCACTAAAACTCTCATGGATTCAATAAGTTTCACAGCTGCCTTTTTAAAGGATTCATACTCTGCATTATCAAACTCATCCGCTGGATTTGGATTCATCCATACATCGTACTGATAGTTATCTCCTGTCTTTTCGCCTGTAACTCCGGCAAATCCCAAATAGCAAGGTCCCTGTATTCTTATTATCTTGGTGTCGATAAGATCGTATAACTGTGACTCATCTGACAGTTTTATTTCTCCTTCGTATTGCCAGTTATCCATCACTTTTATCTCAATTGAATCTTTAGAACAACCAGAATATTCATAAATAAAGTTTATCACCTTGCCAAGTGTTTCTTTTTCAGGACTCAGCATGTTGATTTCAATAACTTCTCCCATTCCGTTCCTTTCCTCTTCGCAGACCACTATAGCTTAGCGTTGTGCGACGAACGTTACAACATTAGTCGTCAATCTGCTTGTTATACCATCTCTAGGTATTTCATACTTTTGGTTAACAACACTTTCTTTTATCACTGTCCAGTTTTTGAAAACATCGCTGAGCATATTCTTCATTTTTTCTGTTGATATATTCACCTCAAACTGTGGTTCCAGCTCTTGGGATGTTTCTATGTTTATTTCATTGATCTCGGAATTTATAATGAGGCAGACTATGCCATGATCTCTTATGCCTTCTTCTATTTCTTTAAGTTTAGAGACAAAAGATTCTTCGCTATCAACATGCTCTAATGCTGACACTGCCATGATAAGATCATAAGAGTCTGGAGCAATGATATAGTCTTCAATCGACTGCGTGATTCCATTTATACTGTTATCTACACTGTGAACAGCAGCATTTTGTTTAAGCTTATCTATAGCTATATCTAAAAGATCCACACAATCAATCCTGCAGTCCTTGTCCCTAAACTGCTCGGCAAGGAAGATACTGTTTCTACCAACACCTGCGCCAAGGTCCAGTGCCCTGATGATTTCATAATCTTCAAAGTAAGGTACCAGTTCCTTCACAGTCTTAATCGTTTTTCCCAGCCACGTGTTTGAACTATACAGTGTTTCTTTTTGGTAAATCTCTGTATGGGATTTCTTTTCGTTTTCTCTGATTCTATCTATTCTGTCATTCAAAACTTGTACCCACAATCAGCTTTCTCCGGTCCATCAACACCGGATTCATAATGTGCTCTAAATTCCATGTTAATTTCACGGATCTCTTTTTTGCCATCAATATAGTCCTGATACATCTCAGCAAGTCCTGACATACAGCCATCACATGAACCGTTTATATTACCGATTGATTCTGCAACTATCTGCTCTCGCTGTTCTCTGGTTGTATCTTTTATCAAAATAGAATCCATAATTACTCCTTCATTTTACAAAATGTGTCACCGAGAATTCCCGCCAGAATTCTTAAAAATAGGCTTACAAATTCTTGTAAGCCATATCAAAATCAACCTTTGATGCTATTCATGACAAATCAAACATAATCAAATATACCTTGGATTGCATCAGTAATATCTATAATTTCTGGCATATGTACCCTATCCAATTTAGAATACCCTCTTATTCTCATATCCAGCAATTTCATTTTTTCACACTGTACATATCCTGAAACTTCTTCAGTTTCAACTCTTATATGTAACGCTCCCGGTCTACAGTCTTTATAAATTGGACAACCTATAATCTCTCCCTCTTGATTGAAAAAATTTTTACTCACCACCAATACTGGCATACTAATTTTCTCAATCTTAAGGATATCCCCCTGATTTATCTCTTTTTTCATTACCAAATCTCTCTTCCTACTGGTTCACCCCAGTCAAATTCTCCATCAAGATCAAGCTTTCCTCCGTATTCCGCAGCTCGTTCTTCGAGTGATTTATGTCTAAAGGTCTTAACAAGCATAATGACACCATTAGAAACTTTAATATCCAGCATATCATCTACAGCTATATCAGCTTCCTGAAGCACTTCCTTCGAGATTCTTATTCCCTGGCTATTACCCCATGATTTAACTTGTGTTTGCATAAAAAGCACCTTCCTTTCGTATATACATTGTATATCCAAAAACTCTTTTTGGCAACCTTTCATCTGGCTACAAAAATGCAGCTTACAATCTCAACTTGATCGTAAGCTGCTTAATCAACATCACATGATGCTGATCCTATCAATGTTCTCTATGATCCATTTTGTCATCTTAACATTAACATCAAAAATATCTTTATACTTGTCTTTATCTGCAAACCAGGCAGTTGAAATGAACTGGTTTGAGAGAATGATATATGGAACTGCCTTCTTTTCTTCATCTGAAAGACGCACTACTGTATCATATCCAATAAGGATTTCCTTCATGATAGATATCCACTTGGAGAGCTTATCTTCATTGCCGTCCTCAAATGATTCAGACAGTATCGCTGTTGCAGCATAGCAGGGATCATAGATCCTAGCATTTCTCTCGCTCAAGTCAAAGTCGATAAAGCCCCACTTATCGCCTGAAACGATGATGTTACTTGGATTTGGATCTCTGTGAATAATCTGTCTTGGAAGCTTTGGATACAGTTCTTCCATGGTCTTAATATACTTATTAGCAAAATCTCCTTCTATAGGTAATATCTCTTTTAACTTAGGAAGGGCATAGTCACGAGCTGCGGCAAAAGTATCAGCTTCATCTACAACTACATCGATTCTTTCAAGAACAAGGTCAAGCTGACCTATGATCTCGCCAATAAAGCGGGCTTTTTTCTCATATTCATCGAGGTAGACTTTGCTTGCAAGGATACTCTCACCCTTGACCTTTTTGGCCAGATAAAAATACAGTTCTCCGTTTTCTACGTATTCTTTTCCTTCCAAAGTAGGGATGACTGACAGGGTTGCAAGTCCTACGTTTTCGAGTGCTTTGGAGATGTCTACTGCTTTGTTTACATTACCAAGGTTATTAGTGTATTTGATGATGTAATCTTCTCCAACGAATTTTGCTGTATCGCTGACCTCACCTGTTTCGCCGTAAACAACATCAGATATCTTTGCATCCTGAAGTCCCCAAAGCGCTAGTAATTCAGCAATCTTTTTGTTACTTACCATAATGTGTTCCTCCTGAAAAATATTGATTCTGTAAGGTTTTTTGACCTTGAATTTTCGGAGGTATTCTGCGGGTGTATATCCAAGTTCTCGTACAAATGATTTATAGAAGCCTGCATATGTGTCAAATCCGTAACTAAAGGCTGCGTCTGTCTTTCCTTGCCCGGATCCGATCTCATATATGGCATTAAGAAGACGCCTTCTTAAGATAAACTGCATAACAGGCATCCCGACTGCGCTTTGGAATACTCTGTAGAAATGAAACACAGAATATCCTGCCATATCGGCAAGCTCTAAGGCAGTAATCTCAGCCTTTAAGTTTTCTTCTATATAATCGATTACTTTTTGAATGCTGTCTTTATACACGTCGCACCTCCTTTCGTTTTTTATTTCGTAGCTACAATGAAATCTTATATCTTTACAGGAGGAAAAAGATTTCCTGTGTTGCGGTCAAATATTTTATGAATATATTAATATACTAATACTTTTAATACCTATAAAGAAAGCAGAGCTGTCATTCATAAGATAATGGACATATTATTTTTTCCCAAGAAAAAACCTCATGCATTCGTCGCATGAGGTTTTGAAAGTTTCCAGCCTAGATCTTCCCCGGAAAAAGAAATTGTGATCTCGCCGTATTCATTTGAACAAGCTGTGAAGTCTTTTTCTATCACTTCTCCATTATCGAAGTAGAACTCTGCGTAGCCTTCTTGTTCGGTTAAATCATCCATTCCAGTTTCTATTCTTATAGGCGCTGATATCACTGTTTCAGAAGTCTTATCTTCCACAGCCACTTGCCTGTTATATGTCTTTGGTGATGTGCATCCGTACACAACACATATTGAAAGACCCATAGCCGCAACCAGTTCCATGAATATTGCTGTTTTTAAAACACTCTTTTTCATAATATCCTTCCTTGCCTAAGAAATATTGTTTATCTTTACAAGAATGATATTACTATGTGTTTTATCACAGAATTATCACACTAGTTCTCTGTAGCCCTTACACAGATCATTTATGATCTCGCCAGCGATAATAAGTCCGACTACTGATGGAACAAATGCTGTTGAGCCTGGGATATCTCTTCTTTCTGTACACTTTCTGACTGTTCCCGGCGGGCATATGCAGTGCTTTCTGCAACTTATGGACATGTCTTCGAGCGGACGGACAGGAGTTTCTTTTGAGTAGACAACCTTTAGTGAATCTATACCGCGCTTTCTGCACTCTCTTCTCATTACTTTGGCCAAAGGACATATGGAGGTCTCGTAGATATCTGCAACTTCAAAGGCAGCTGCGTTAACTTTGTTACCTGCTCCCATGGATGATATCACCTGAACTCCAGCTTTTTTGGCATTCTCAATAATAGTCAGTTTGCCGGTTACTGTATCTATGGCATCTACTACATAATCATATTCAGAAAAGTCAAACTGATCCTGCGTTTCCGGCAAGTAGAAGGTCTTATATGTTCTTACTTCACAGTCCGGGTTTATCTCTTTAATTCTCTCTTCGGCCACATCAACCTTATATTTACCTACTGTTTTTCTGGTAGCCAGGATCTGTCTGTTGATATTAGTAAGGCATACCTTATCATCGTCGATAAGGTCCAGAGCTCCTATTCCTGAGCGGGCAAGTGCCTCAACAACATATCCTCCTACTCCGCCAATTCCAAACACGGCAACGCGGCAGGAGGCCATACGCTCCATTGCAGCAGCTCCATATAAAAGTTGTGTTCTTGAAAACTGATTTAACATGATAATCCCTTCCTACTTCTCAAAAAAACGGAAGATTCATATGAATCTCCCGAATTTAAAATCGATTTTAATTCCTACCACTTTGGTAGGACTTAAGAATTTTATCACATTTACTCATGCCCTTCAAGAAATTTTTCAAAGCCGTTGACGGATTTATCCAGTCTTTCGAATAGAATCTGGGTTTCGGGGAGGCTGTATCCTGCAGGGACTGTCTTATATTCCCAATCATTGTTAAGGCTTAGCCATTTACATACCTTCTCTGAGGAAAAAGGGAGGAAGGGTGCGAGGAGGACTGATAGATTTGCGATTATCTGTACGCACTGATACAGGGTATCCTTGCAGGAGTCTATATCAGTGGTTCTGGTCTTCCAGGGCTCTTTTTCATCAAAGTATTTGTTTGCTCTTCTGACTACTTCAAATATGCCTTCTATTGCATCCTTAAAGTTGCCATTTTCGATACGATCTCCTGTGGTCTTATATAACTCTTTTAACCTCTCATCCCACTCTATGTCTATGGTTGTTGATGAAGCCCCTTCTTCAGTGGTTCTTCCTTCTGGCGCATTGCTTTCGAGTGTTCCTGCCTCGGGTACTTTTCCATCGAAGTACTTGTTTATGAAGGCAAGGCTTCTGTTTATGAAGTTTCCATAAGCGCCAAGGATTTCTCCGTTGTGGTTATTAACATACTCAGTCCAGGAGAAATCTGCATCTTTTTTCTCAGGGCCATTTGCAAGGAAATAGTAGCGCAGGGAATCGGGGTCATAGTGGTCCAGCAGGTCCTTGACCCAGATGGCGTAGTTCTGACTGGTTGATATCTTGCGGCCTTCAAGGGTCAGGTATTCGCTGGATACTATCTGATCCGGAAGGTGGTAGCCGCTGCCGTTTGCGATAAGAAGTGCCGGCAGGATGATGGAGTGGAAGGGGATATTGTCCTTGCCGTGGACATAGTAGTGCTTGGCGCCTTCTCCAAAGAGCTGTTCAAAGCTTTCGCCTCTTTTATCAGCAACGACCTTCGCAGCTGACAGGTAGCCAAGGACATTCTCGGCCCAGATATAGATCGTCTTATTTTCGTATCCTTCTTTTGGCACAGGGATGCCCCACTCAAGATCCCTTGTAAGGGCTCTGTCACGAAGGCCTTCATCAATATAGCGGTTGGTAAAAGAAATTGCGTTTTTGCGCCACTTACTGCCATTATCAACAAGGCTTTTTAGCTCTTTTTCCAGCTTACTTATGGCAATGTAAAGGTGCTTTGAATTTCTGAATGTCACAGGATTTTTGCAGACAGCACATATAGGATCTTTAAGGCTCTCGGGGTCAAGGACTGTTCCGCATATGTCGCACTGGTCGCCTCTTGCTGCCTCTCCGCACTTAGGGCATGTTCCTGTTACGAATCTGTCGGCAAGGAAGGTATTGCAGCATTCGCAATATGCCTGGGGCGATTCCTTCTCGTAGACGTACTGGCTTTCATAGAGTTTGCGGTGGAAGTCCTGCACGAAGCTTTTATGCTCATCGCTGGATGTCTTGGTGTAGAGGTCGTAGCTAAATCCAAGGCGCTTAAAGCAGTCCGTGAACTCCTCATGATAATGATCACTTACTTCCTTTGGGGACCTTCCTTCAGACTTGGCACGGATAGCTACAGGGGTTCCGTGGCAGTCACTTCCTGATACAAAGTAGACCTTGTCTTTGCAGGCTCTGTGATACCTTGCAAGAACGTCTCCTGGGAGTAGACCTGCAATGTGTCCGATGTGTAATGAGCCATTGGCGTAGGGCCAGGCTCCGCCTATTAAAATATTTTTGTTCATTTCTTTTCCTCCTTTTCGGGCTACCGCGGAGGGAGATTTTAGGGTATAAAAAAGCTCTCTCCACTGAATTTTTGATTCAGGGACGAGAGCTTATAAGCTTCGTGATACCACCCTAATTCACTCATGTCTCGCGACATGGGCCTCATCAACTACGGACGGGAAATGATCCATCGATAGTCTATCACTATAACGGGTGCACCCGTCGTAGCCTAAGCATCTACTGCCTCGGTACGCAGCTCCAAGACCATGTTCAGATGTTACTTGCTCACCGGCTCTCACCTTGTGCCGGCTCTCTGTAAAGCTCCTAACAACTTACTCTTCTTTTCACAGCTTTGCTTTAGACTATAACAGGGTATAGTTTTTGTCAATAGGTCGTATATTAACACCTATCCTCTTTTCTTCCTTCGATCTTCATGAGTCTGATAGAAGGCTCTCTTATCTGCATACATGGCATTATCTGCCCTGTTGAATACTTCTGAATATGTTCTGTCAGTATTAGGATCATATGTGGCAGATCCTACAGAAAGGCCTATCTCAACATTTGGATTATGGAAAAGAGGTGATTCCTGGTTCTTCCTTGCTATAGTAGCCTTGACCTTTGCAATCTTCTCTGATGGATCAGGACTATCCACAATAGCTACAAATTCGTCTCCGCCTACGCGGTATAGCCTGTCATTACCAAAGAATTCTTTGATATCTCCTGCTATGCCGATGATCAGCTTATCACCTACGTCATGTCCAAAATCATCATTTATTATCTTAAGCTGGTTGATATCAAAAACTACAACAGAGAAAACAAGGTCTGGATTATCAATTATCTTTTTTTCCAAAACCTACAGATATCCCATGTAAGAGGTTCTGTTGTTAAGGCCTGTAAGACCGTCAATATAGGCATGGGAGCGGACAACCTCTATCTGCTTGGACAGTCTCATCTGGGTGACGATTATCTTGTCTTCTATGAGGTTCATTGTATCGCTTATACCTTTATGTACATGTATGTCCTTTTTGATCGAGGAGTATTCCTGCATATCTGCTTCTGTTGAAACTTCTTCGATCAGGGTCTCAATGCCTTTTGAAAGGTTGTTCATCTTGACGATGAGACGTTTGAAGAACTTGCCATATTGAGATGCTATGCCTATGCAAATACATATGCTGGAAAGAAGGGCAAAGGTCAAAAATCCGGCTACGATCAGCCACATCTGTTTTATCTTGTCATGATACCACTTCGAGCTAAAATCAACTGCTACGATACCTGCCACATTTCCATCTGAGTCATATACCGGGGAATATGAGCTGTAGAACTCTCCCCATGCATCTTCATAGGGAGTATTGTCAACATCCGGAGTGCCCTTACTTGCATTATAGAGCGCATCTGTATAAACGATAGGCGATCCGAATTCTCCGGGATCCTCAACTGTAGGATCTATTCCGAAGACAAATTCTTTATCGCTTACCTGCATTATGCAATAGATGTATTCAAGCTCGATGTTGTCCTGAAAATAAGTAAGGGTCTCTAAAACTCTCTTGTATTCGGGAGAATCCACGTCCTCGGCAGTAAGCTTTTTAAGGTCATCGCCATCAAGCATGGCTGCCGCCGTGTTAGAAATGTCGAGCATACGTTCATCGATCTGCGTTCTCATGGCCTTGGCTGCTACTTTGGTAAAGACATAGCCAAAGGCTATATTAAAGATAGTGAGTCCAATACAGATCATTATTGTATATTTTGTTGCATGGTTTAATTTTTTCATATTCCAGCCCAAAATATTTATGATCGGATTAACGTTTACTCTTCTATTATAGCACTACCCCTTTCGAAAATTATCGAAATATTGATAACGAGTTATTATGATCATCTTTGAAAATTCTTGCCATCTTCTCCAACTATCATATTGCAAAAGAATGTGTTGTTGTTTGCAAGGAATCTCTTGTCTTCACAGTAAGGTGCAAGCTTTAATGCTTTCTGTGCGATCTCGAAGATTTTCTCATATTGCGGGCAAGCTCCCAAACGTTATCGCCGTAGTTACTTACGTATACTGCGATGGTATTATTGTTTGGATTATATTCTGATTTGAAGCTTACTCCGGGATCGCATCCCTGAAAGTATGGTATGTCTTTTTGACCTTGTCCATCTATGATCCATACGCCGTAGCCGTAGTAGCCTTCTTCAGGATCCTGACCGTCGCCGCTATGTTTACTTAGCATAGTCTCCGTCATTTCTTTGGACAAAAGCTTCCCATCACGAAGGCCCTTCCAGAAGTTTGCTATATCAATAACTGTTATGAAGGCGCCGCCTGCTCCTGTTCCCTTGGCATCTACGCAGAAGATGTTGGTCCTAAGGTCATCAGCGCTGTTGCACCACAGGTAGTTTGTGGCACACTTTGCAGGAAGCTTATCAAGTTCATAGTAGCCTGTGCCTGTCATGCCACATACATCAAAGACATTTTCCTTAAGATACTGATCAAAAGGAACTCCTGTTACTCTCTCGATTATCATGGCAAGTACGACGTACCCTGTGTTGTTGTACTGGAACTTGGTTCCTTTTGGATACATCATGGGCTTATCTATGAAAAGAGGAAGAAGGTCATCGTTATGTCTTATCTTGTAGTTTGGAAAGTCTACCCACAGCTCCTCGTATTCGTCCATTACAGACTCGTCAAAATAATCAGGTATGCCTGAAGTGTGGTTTAAGAGCTGCTCTACAGTTATTTCTTTATCGACTTTTTTCCAGTCGATATCGATAAATTTACCTATTGTATCATCGAAATGAAGCTTTCCTTTTTCAATCAGCTGCAGTATTCCAACAGCGACGAATACTTTGCCTGCTGATGCGCTGGCAAACTTAGTGTCGATGGTGTTTGGAAGTTCGTTGGCGAAATCTCTGTAACCGTTTGTATGTTCTAAAACAACTTCATCATTGTGCAGTATATAAGCTGCACCTCTAAAGTCAGGGTCAATATATTTTTTATACATTTAGTATTATGCCTCCTGTTGCATGTTGAGTTTTTACTGATAAAGCTTTTATTACTTGTACAGTATTCTGCGGATCGTGTCGTGGGAGAGGCCGTATTCTTCTGATAATTCCTGAATGGATTTTCCTTCCCGCTTTTTGGTTCTTATTTCTGCATTTCTTTTGACATAGTAATCCCTTGCACCTGATTTTTCGCCCCAGCCTTTTTTCTCGGTACGCTCAGGAATATAGATCATCTCGCCTGCAGAATATTTCTGTATCTCTTTTAACAGATCATCCGGAAAGATCTCCGTCGCATTTCGGTATCTCATATATTGACCACCTTTTTATGATCTGGCCTCAAGAAAGGCTTCTATGGATTCATAGGAGTTAACGGGTGTCTTGTGACCTTCAAGTATCGACAGGATCTTCTGCTCAATATCATCAGCGCACTTAACGAGCTTTGAAAGGTCAGAGGCATCATAGGAGTCAAAAAGATTCATCTCCGGGATGCCGAATTCCTGGGCTATGTAAAAGAGCTCCTGCTGGAGATATCCTGCGTCGCAGTAGGCTTCTTCAGCCATGTTTTTGCTGGCAAAAAAACGTATTCTGCGCCATGTAAGACTAAGCTCCTGATACCAGTTTGCAAGGCCTGAGTAGTCTTCGTTTGGCGCATCCTTCGGGCGGTTTTCAGGGTCCCTGTCCAGGATAAAGCGTCTTGTAGTCTTGAGAAGCTTTAATACTATCTCTTTGATCTTCTGAGGATCCTTCTCATTCATAAGTGCCTTGGCATTATCAAAGAATCCTTCCGGAACCTGCTTCATGCCCGGGCAGTGATAAATCCTGCTTTCAGGATCATCGTTATATGCCTGCTCCCTGCTCATGATAGGCTCTTCCACGTAGGTGTGATTTAGCACTGCAACAGCCTTGGACAAAAACAGGTGAACGTATCCTGCCTCGGATATAACGCGGTATGAAAGGTCTTCAAATATAAGACTTCTGTATATCTCAAGCGCCTTGTCCATGTACTCGAGGGCTTTGCCATAAACAAAGGTATCATTTGCAATGTTATCTTTAAGGCGCTTTTGAAGTTCATGAAATCTGTCTTCATCTTCTTTGGACCTTGAATAAAGGATCTTGGCTCCATCCAAAACTATGGGCATGTCATTAAGACACACGGAATCTTCCAGTCTCTCCCATGACCTTGGGTAAAGATCATGGCCTACTCCGCCTATTATGAAGGTCTCTGTAAGTTCATTACCCCTGTCTGTTGCAGGTACAAAGTAGTCAAAACATTCGCCGTGCTGGTCACCATCTGTGCTGTGGCCACTAATTGCAAGAAGTAGTGCTATGTCATCTTTATATTCATTTTCTATCTTATTTATTACCCAATCAGTGAGTTTATTTGTATTGTTCATAAATAAAATCCTTTCGGTTGTCGTAGGCGGAAACCCACTGCCCTTGGGCGGTGGGAGGAGCCTTGTAAATTCGT
>CAMVNV010000062.1 GCA_947168935.1 uncultured Butyrivibrio sp.
CCAGATATCACAGTTACCGATGCAGTTGGTCAAAGACTGATAGTGTATGTCCGTTGTAGCTATCGCTCCGATTTGAGCTATAGCTACTCCGTCAGGATTAGCCATGGGTACTATGGTAAAGCAGGTTGTTGCAAGAAGCTCTTTTTCATTAGCTGCATAGAATTCAGCCATTTTCATGACAAGGGGAGTCACATAGTACTCTCTTCCATGAATGGACGCGTGGATCAGTATCTGCCTTGGAGCCTGCGGATTGCCAAGCTTCATGATAAGGATCTGACGACCAAGGGCCGTTGTTCCTTTAAATTCATAACTTACAACATCTGGGTAAGATGCACTTAATGCCTGTGCATCTGCAAGCATGCGCTCATAAGTATAGGTGCCAGAAAAAGAGACTATATCACAGGCTCCTGCTGCATATGAATCTGTACTATTATTGTAAGCCACAAACATAATAGCTATTACCATTGCGAAAACATATATAAATCTATAAACTCTACTAATACAAGATTTTTCTTTTCTCAAAGTATACTCCTTATATCTAAAAGCTCTGGATTATTTTGATGTAAAATACAGATCTATACCGCTTGAAAGGCCTTCTACCATCAGCATCTGAAACTCGGGATCATTCATCTTCTGATCTTCTGATGCATTAGTCATAAAGCCCATCTCAATGATTGTTACAGGAACCTGTGACCAGTTAATGCCTGTCATTGTGTCTGTTTCTGATATTCCACGGCTCTTAATTCCTGTTATCTGTGTATATGAGGATAAGACGCATTCTGATAAGAGCCTGCTCTTAGTATAAAGCGCCCCGTTGTACGGATTAGAAGAGGTCTGGCAAAGAGCCGTTGCTCCTGTTACGCTGCTACTATCAACTGCATCAGCATGAAGTCTTATAAAAACATCTGCACCCGCCTCGTTGGCTATCTGGGCCCTTTGAGAATTACTTATATCTACATCATTAGTCTCCCTGATCATAACTACGTTATAGCCTTTAGCAACCAGGTTATCCCGAAGAAGGAGGGCTATATTTAATGTAAGCTCATATTCAGGGATTCCAGTCGATACGCCTTGTGTACCGCCTGCAACCTTGGCTTTCATAGTTGTTGAGCCAGGTCCTATAGGTTCTTTTTCACTATTGCCAGGAGCCTGATGTCCGGGATCTATAGTAATTGTATATATACTGTTATCAAGAAGATCATCTGAAGCCTTCAAACTATCCTGACCATCTGTATCCTTATCAGATTGGCCTGCTCCATCCTCGTCAGGAATCTCAGCTCCATATAAGGGCGGCGAATTATACAAACCCTTCAAGTTATTAAGCTCAGCACTGCAAGCCGGTGATAGAAGGCTGTTATAACTATAAAGGATAAATCCCGGCTGGTTATTGGCCCTAAGCTCCGTAACCTGCATCATGATATTGGCATTTGAAACGCTCCAGCCAAGATCTGACGTGGGCTTAGCTTCAGCCATATATAGGCCCAGTCCCACATACATGGGAAGCCCTAATTTATTTAGTGTTATCCACTGAAGAAGTCTGTTTGAAAAAAGAGTGACGCTGCCATCACTTTTATACATGTTGGTCCAGTAAATCTGAGGAGCTATATAATCGATATACCCCGGAGTCGACATCCAGGTAACAATATCAGCACCCTTGGCTATGTTATTATCAACATTACCTGTAGGACTTATTCCAAACACCTTGCCATATTTGTGGCAGGTCTTATAAACATCTTTGACCAGAGTATTATGGATAGAAGCATCCATTACAGGAAAATAGTCATCAAAGTGAATTCCATCTACTTTATAATTCCTAAGGATCTCATCAATGCCTGCTATGATATTGTCATGGGTTGCAAGACTGGCATCACCGCAGTATTCTCCGTTTCTAAAGCCGTAGGGATTGATCCATGCGTGAATGGAAAGTCCCTTTTTATGAGCTATTTCAATCATTATGGAAAAGGGATCAAATCCAGGGTCTACGCCCATGAGCATCTCTGTGCTCCACGGATAGATACTGGAAGGATAAACCGCATCATTATGAGACCTTACATGCATGATAAGGGTATTGCAGCCTGCGCCAAGTATATTATCAGTAATAGTTTCAAATGCCGATGTAAAGGCAGCCTTGTCTTTTCCCTGAAGGTACTTCTGCCAGTCACGGAAGGAAAACCAGACAGCACGAACTTCTGTTTCAACTGCGCTTCCGGCATTAAGAGTCATGACATCTTTAGCCTGAGCATGATATGTGATACTTGGAAACAAAAGAAATACAGATATAATTACAGACAACAATAAAGAAACAATGCTTTTTCTTTTTCCCAAAACAGTCATCGTATGTACCCTTTCCTTTCAAATAGTCTTATGATCCTACGCTCTAAAAGTTATAGACGCGTATCTTAATTATCCGTTCTGATTTGATTTTTGCTTTTCAAAAAGCTTTTCCATCTCCTCGGCACGCATAGGTTTTCCTCTCATAAATCCCTGAGTAGCATCGCATCCTACGCTATGAAGGAAATCTTCCTGTTCCTTGGTCTCAACGCCTTCTGCAACAACCTTATAATTTCTGGAATGAGCAATCTCAACGATCTTCTCGATCATGAACAGATTCTCTTTGGTAGGCTCTGTCCTTATCAGGGACTGGTCTATCTTAAGGCATGAGAATGGAAGCCTGTTAAGATAACTTAAGGATGAATATCCTGTTCCGTAGTCATCAATTGACAGCCTTATTCCACCATCTGTGAACTTGTTAAAATAGTCTGTTGTACGATTTGAAGTTGTCAGGAAGGAGCTTTCTGTAATCTCTATGACAACCCTTGAAGGATCGACGTTGTATTTTGCCAGTCTTTCAAATACATAGTTAGGATAACCACTATCGTTAAGCTGGATATTAGAGAAATTGATGGATACAGGCGGAAGCTCATAACCCATTTTAAGCCACTTGTGCCACTGGCTGATGGTCTTTTCCGTAACAACCCTGTCAATTCTGATAATAGACATGTTTTCTTCCGCTACAGGAATGAATTCTCCGGGACCTGCCACGTTGTTTTTAAGACGTACCAAGGCTTCCACGCCAAAAAGTTCATCAGTACCAGTTACAAACTGCGGCTGATAGTATATTTCAAAGCCGTCAAGAGCAATAGCTTCTTCCAATGTTGTCTTGATGACACGCCTTCTTACCTGAGCTTTTCCAAGGTCAGAGTTAAAGAAATAGTAATTGTGTCGCAGATTGTCCTTAGCATATCTCAAGGCTTCATTTGCATTATTAAGCGCAGTGATGCTGTCCATTTCAGGAATTCTGATCGCAGCACCAACCGTGATATTTATAGCCATCTGCTGACTATCCACTGTAATAGGCTCGTCAAAAAGTCCGATCAGTTCACGGCAATAATCTTCGATGTTTTCAACATCCTGCTCTTTCAATATGATCATGAACTCATCTCCGCCAAGACGGCCCATTATCATATTTCCAGTCATTTTATCCCTGATCCTTGTTGCTACTTCGACTATGACCTTATCTCCCATGACATTGCCATACAGATCATTTATGGATCTGAAATCATCAATGTCGATAATTATAAATCCATACATATTTTTGTCATCAGACATCTTACGAAGCTGCCCGTCCAGATATCCCCTGTTAGGAAGTCCTGTCAGATAATCCGTGGAAAGAAGCTTTTTCTGCTTGCTGCTATGAAGAAGGAGCTGTGCGATAATTACAGCCACCCCAAGGGTAATAGGAATGATGATGCCATAATATTCTGACCAGAAATCCCCTAATGTTGGCGGAGCGTTCCTTATGATACTTCCCTCAGGAAGAGACGCTATGCTTATACCATATTTATCGAGGACTTTTTTATCATATACAGGAACTGTGGGAGTCTTCTCTATGACAGTAATCTCTGAAGGCTTTTTGCCGTTAATTATCTGCATGGCCATAAGAGCCGCTGTCTCAGCAGCTTTGACGCTGTCATATACTATGCCTCCGGCTATTCCTGTGCCGGTAAGGTCATATGGCAGACAGAAAACAGGCACTGATGAATATGAAGTCAGGATCACGGCGTAATACAGGAAACTGCTGACATGTCCATCATTTGCCTCATACACATCACTCATGATGACAGCACTATTGGAATCCAGATTTTGGAGGATATTTTTGATCTGATCCATGCTGGTCTCGGAAAAATTAATAAAGTTCCACTCAAATTCCGGGTAGTCTCCCTGTATCTCAAGGAACTTGGAGTGATCAAGACCGCCAATATAACTGTTGTCTATGATGATATACAGCTTGTTGACCCTTGGGAGCATATTGTGAATGGCTTTGATATTGCCCTCATAATCATAGTTTTCCGTAATACCCGTGATATTGTCATATTTACTGGCAGCTTCCAGGTTTTTTTCATCCTGAATACCCATATAAACTACAGGCACCCCGCGCATAAGTTCATCATGCCCTGTCAAAAAAGCCAGCGCAGCATCATCACAGGCTATGATACAGTCATACTTTCTGCCATTTAAAAGTTTATTGGAAAGATAGGTATAGTAGATCTCTATATCTTCTTCAGAATCGTATCTTCTTGAATCCATGAACTCAAAACTCAGAGTATAGCTGGATTCTGAAAGTATATTACTGATTCCCTGAAGTTCAGGCTCAACTATAGTATCACGCATGCTATAGGAACTAAGAATAAGAACGTTTATCTTATGTGTGTGAGTGTTTTGGCTAAGATCACTGTAGTTTCCCCCTACATTTGAATCAGTTCTGCTATCTTCTTTCTTGCGTTCAAGCAGATTAGAATCGAAATCATCTTCATCATCATAGATGCCGGAAATAATTCCAGCATACTGAGTTTTGCTAAAAGAGCGCATACTTACCAGACCTGTTCCAAAAATCAGAAACAGACACAGGATAAAGCAAGTCATGAATCTTTTTAAGACTCTGAACTTTTTCATCGGCGCCTCTTTTAGTATTATTTGGGACCACAGACCCTATATCTATTTCGGCTGTATATCCATTTTCTTTAGGTAAATGGATTGTGCTATCATAATAAGAGTCAGAAGCTTTTAACCCTACTACTGCATCGAGGTCATATATGGAATACATTTACAAAAATTCACTTTCTAAAGTTTCAAGTTATAATCCTGTTCCGGATCTCTGGGATGATCTGTCAAAAAACATTTCAGAAACGGCCAGAAAATATCTGATCAAAGAAGCTGAAAAGTATATAGGTCACAGCTTCCCTCCTATCCCAGCCACCCTCTTCATGGACTTTAAAAGAACCGGCAACAGAGTCCGTTTTGAAGAAGTCTATTTTGCCAAAAGACGCGCTCTTAACGCCCTGGTCCTTGGCGAAATCTGCGAAGATAAGGGAAGATTTATCGATGGTATAATCAACGGAATCTACAGCATATGCGAAGAAAGCGCCTGGCAGCTCCCTGCCCACAATTCCTATGTGCGCGATACACCCCAGAACCTGCTCCCAAATACCGACAGACCTATAATAGAACTCTTTGCCTGTGAGACAGGAGCTCTGCTCTCAACTATTTCCTGCGTTTTGAGAAAAAAGCTTGATAGCGTATCAGAAGAAATCTGCCATAGAATAGATTCAGAACTTAGAAAGCGCATAATAGCGCCTTATCTTAATGAGCACTTCTGGTGGATGGGACGTGAAGATGAGCCCATGTGCAACTGGACCATATGGTGCACTCAGAATATCCTCCTGACCGTATCTCAGATGGATAGCGAAGACATTCCATATAAAGACATAATCGAAAAGGCTGCAGGGTCCGTAGACTATTTCCTCAAAGACTACGGAGATGATGGCTGCTGCGATGAAGGCGCCATGTACTATCACCACGCAGGCCTTTGCATGTATATAACAACTGCTCTCCTTGACCTAACGAGCGGCGGAGCCTTCAAAGAAGCCACCCATAATACCAAGATCAGAAATATTGCTGAGTACATCTCAAACGTGCACGTACACGGGAGTTACTATCTCAACTACGCAGACTGCGCCCCCATCCTTGAGCCGGCAGGAGTAAGAGAATACCTCTTTGGCAAAATGATAGACAGCCCTTCTCTTATGTCCTACGCAGCCCTTGATTTTAAAGCGTCTATGGATAATCCCGACGAGCACTATCTTAAAGATGAGATAAACCTTGCCTACAGACTCCTTACAATAATGCATGAAAAAGAAATATTAGATTATGCTGAAAATAACCCTGAACAGATCCTTGCAGGAAACGTGTACTACGAAAGCGCAGGAGTATTTGTAACAAGAAAAGGTGGCGTAACACTCTCAGTAAAAGCCGGCGACAACGACGACAGCCACAACCATAACGATACCGGAAGCATTATATTATATACAAAGAATAAACCTGCGCTAATAGATGTTGGCGTAGAAAGCTATACAGCTAAAACCTTCTCTGATAAGCGCTACGAAATCTGGACCATGCAGTCTGGCTATCACAACCTCCCAACAATTGCAGGCCACGACCAGCTCCCCGGCCCGGAATATAAGGCTTCGGACATAGCTGTATCAGATGATAAGACAAGCATAGAAATGGACATAAAAAAAGCATACCCTGATGAATGTATGCTTAAGTCATATAAAAGATCCGCATCATTAAAAGACTCTGATCCCGTTTCAAAATCAGAGTCCAAATATGTACTAACAATTAAAGACAGCTGGGAATTCGAAAAAGATGCCAGGAACACTGAAGTCATCCTAAACTTCATGACCTATGAAAAGCCAGAAGTTACATTAACCGATGCAAAAGAAGCTAAGGGCATCTTTAAGATTGGCGAACTGTGTGCCTTCGAATTTGAAGGCGCTGACAGATATGAAATAGAACCTATTCCTGTTACCGACGACCGCCTCAAAAAGACCTGGAAGCATGAACTTTACAGAGTACGCTTCTATCCTGCTAAAGCAACTAACGCGTTCACATTAACAGCCACAATATAATTACATTCTCTAAAACGCCGAAATCCGCATTTAACATGCGGATTTCGTTCTATTCGACCAAATATATAATTCGCTAAAATTTTTTCAGTAGTGGAGATACGATAACTTTAAATCAGGGCTCTAACCAATATAATCACAAGCCGATTTTGAAAATGTTCTTGAGTTTTCTTAGTGTCTTAGACGCGAAAGTACAGCGTGTTTACGAAAGCGGATAAGGCACTTAGAAAACTCAAGGTTATTTTCACATGAGGCGTTGATTATATTGGTTAGAGCCCTGGGCAAAGCCCCCATCCCACTACTGCAAAACCATATCTCCATTGTTCTTGAGCATACTGCGAAGACTTATAATGCGGTCCCAATTTCCATCAGATTCCGTTGCCGGGATCCAGCACTTGCCCTGAAGATAGATGTAGTGATAGTAATAATACATATCACGCTCCAGCCTCTCAGTTGAAAGACCAAAAAGCTTTGAGAACCTGTTGATAGCAGGAATCTCCTCTTCAGTATACATAACAGCCATAGCTCCGCTTTCAAGCATAGGAAGAATATGATTCTTAGCATAATCAAAGCCTTCATCCCAGGCACGGTTATCCTCATTATCAATTCCGCGAGCAGGACTGTATTCGCTTCCAGCCTCATCAAGAATTGACTTGATGGCATCAAGACTTGCGATATTGGTATTGGTAGAAAGATTAGCTATAAAATTGCGGAACATAGTAAGCATCTGAGTATCATCAGCAACAGATGCAAACCACATCTTGCCATTCTCATCATCGAGAACTATTGCTCTTGAGTAAGTAAACACCTCATCTCCACTGCATCTTGAAGCAGTCTGGGAATAGCATATGTTCTGGGATATAGCACGAGAATCTTTCATGTTATGAATGCATGCATTCAAAATAGCTACCATATACTTGGTATCTACTATAAGCATAAAGGGAAGTTTGGACTTGCTGACTCCTACAGCATCAATAGTAAAACGGCCTTCAGAAACAGGCTCTTCAAGAGCAACAAGAATTCCTTTTCTTATTATCTCTTCGCTCTTATCTGTCCGTGTAATCTTTAAATAAGTATTAGCTGACATGTAATCCATAGACGCCTTCCCCTTCCTAGAAATATCAAAAAGTATGACTTCTTGAATGTAAATTACAGAAACGCGCATTTACTGCGTGTTTCGTAATTCTATGAATCGGTTGGCAATAGAGCCTTCGACGAAGTCGAACTCAACCTACTCTATTGCTGCATTCTTGAACTTTATGTTCAAGAATGTATGAACCATTTCTACTCCCACATCATCATCTATCATAAAGTCACAATACATGCGGCTTCCTGATTTTTTGCAAATACCAAATGCCTAATATAATAATAACACATCCTACAGAATTATTGTAAAAAGGCAAATAAAAAAATCGGGAAATCGCGCATTTGTGCGATCACCCGATCTGATATTTTGTTCTATTTTTCAAAGGTACCTTTTGAAGTCTTATGCGTTCTTAATTTCCTTGAACTTTGCGCTTGTTAATAATTCTGAATCGCCGCAACATGGGCACAGGATCATACGCTTGGAAGTCCATCCAAAAATTGGAATATAATAGAGTGTAGCTAATGTCTTCTCTCTTGCCAGAGCAAGTTCTACATTATGATGACATCTTGGGCAAATACCGCAGCCCAAGGACTTTTCAATTTTCATTTTCTTTTTTGTTCCATATATAACAACCATCTCTTTTCCTCCCTAATTATGCAATCAGACTATTAGCATTTGCTTTGCAACGAGCAACAAGTGCCATTAAAGCCTGCTCAAACTGCTGTTCCTTAGATCTAATAGCGACCTTACCAAAATAGAAGGTCTCGCCAGCTCTTGTCTCAAGCGCAATTGCCTTATTATCGTAATTGTAAGTTCCGTAGAAGCAGTTGGAAACATATACGTTTACAATATCTTCCAAAGGAATAATATAAAGACTATTCTTGAATTCCTGATAAGAACATACGAAACTTCCTGTGATGATCAGCTGAGCCTTTGGATAGTCAGCAGCATTTGCAGCCTGTGCCTCAGTCATAAGGCTGTTCAAAAGCTCCTGTCCACGCCCGTTCTGCAATGCAGCATAAACTTTGTTTGCGTTCTTTTCCTTCTGAAAGTCAAAAACTTTACTGAAATTTCTCATTTTCTATATCCTTTCTTTGGCGGCCGCGCCGCTAAATTTATTTTTTCCATCAAAGCCTTCACTATGTTACCACAAAAAGTAAATATGACAACTAAAAAAGTATGAGATGACAAAAAAATACGACGAACCGCAAAAAAGTGGTAGGATTCGACGATCAAATCCTACCACCCATTTTGGCGTCTAATTATCATAGGCGAGCTGCGAAAGCCCCACTCTTTTTATTCAGAGAACAGCATCTCAGAGTATACCGGGAATGGCCAGAAGTCGCGATCTGTAAGCTCTTCAAGCTGATCTGCGATCTCCCTTGCCTTGTTCATATCCTTAAGGATTGTATCTCTGCTGTACTTCATGCACTTAGTGCTGTCTGCAGGTCTCTTCTTAAGATCATTGTCGATCTTCTCCTGAGCAAGCTGAAGCTTGTCAGAAAGAGTTGAGATCTTAGCACCAACCTTAGCTTCATATCCAGCTGAGAATCCAGCTTCCTTCTTAACTGCAATACGATCTGCAAGTGTTGTTGCATACTCAGATACTGCAGGAAGGATCTGACGTCTTATCATATCGCTCATTGTACGAGCTTCGATAGAGATCTGTGCGTTGTAGATATCTTCGTGGATAGAACGTCTTGCGTGCATCTCTTCTTCTGTATAGATATCGTTCTTAACATAAAGATCGATGTTCTCTTTATCATCATAGTGAGGAATAGCCTCTGCTGTAGAAGGATAGTTCTTAAGTCCTCTCTTTTCAGCCTCTACAAGCCAAGCATCATCATATCCGTCACCTTCAAAGATGATACGCTTGTGGTCTGTAAGAGTCTTCTTGATGAGCTTCTGAAGATCAGCCTGGAAGTTCTTGCTCTTTTCAAGCTTATCTGCAAACTCACGAAGTTCTTCAGCCATGATCGTATTAAGTGCAATGTTAGGACCGGATACTGACTGTGCACTACCAAGCATACGGAACTCAAACTTGTTACCAGTAAATGCCATAGGTGAAGTACGGTTTCTGTCAGTTGTATCCTGACGGATCTGAGGAAGAGAATCGATACCGATCTTAAGTGTCTTCCTGCTGCCATCCTTATAAGGTGTTCCCTGAATGATAGCCTTGATTACATGCTCAAGCTCATTTCCAAGGAAGATGGAAAGAACTGCCGGAGGTGCCTCCTGAGCTCCAAGACGATGATCATTACCAGCGCTTGCAACTGTGCATCTAAGAGTTGTCTGATATTCATCAATACCCTTAATGAATGCTGCAAGGAAAAGAAGGAACTGCGCATTCTGGCTTGGTGTTGATCCTGGCTTGAAGAGGTTCTTGCCTGTATCTGTACCAAGTGACCAGTTGTTGTGCTTACCTGATCCATTAACACCTGCAAAAGGCTTTTCATGGATAAGGCATACAAGGTTATGACGAAGTGCAACCTTCTTCATAAGCTCCATAGCGAGCTGGTTCTGGTCGCAGGATGCGTTACAGTCTGTATAGATAGGAGCCATCTCGTGCTGACCTGGCGCAACTTCGTTGTGCTTTGTCTTGGAAAGAACTCCAACTTTCCAAAGCTCGTTATCAAGATCTCTCATGTATTCTGATACACGAGGCTTAAGCTGTCCAAAATAATGGTCTGAAAGTTCCTGACCTCTTGGAGGCATATTTCCAAAAAGAGTACGACCTGTAAGACGAAGATCTTCTCTCTTATCATAAACCTCTTTATCGATAAGGAAGTACTCCTGCTCAGCACCAACCTGAGGGATTACTCTCTTAGTTTCAGTGTCACCAAAAAGGCGAAGGATTCTGAGCGCCTGCTGGTTAACTTTCTCTATTGAACGAAGAAGAGGTGTCTTCTTATCAAGTGCCTGTCCTCCGTATGAAAGGAAAACTGTTGGGATATAAAGTGAATTGTCCTTAATGAAAGCAAAAGAGTTAGGATCCCATGCTGTATAACCTCTTGCTTCAAATGTAGATCTGATTCCACCGTTAGGGAAGCTGGATGCATCAGGTTCGCCCTTAACGAGCTCCTTACCTGAAAACTCCATAACAATTCTTCCGCCTGCTGCCGGCTCGATAAAAGAGTCATGCTTTTCTGCGGTAACACCTGTCATTGGCTGGAACCAGTGTGTGAAGTGTGTAGCGCCTTTTTCTACAGCCCACTGTTTCATAGCTTCCGCAATCTCATTAGCTGTGGAGAGCTCAAGTGGTGTTCCGTCAGTAACAGATTTTTTCCATGCATCATAAGACGCGCTGGAAAGACGTTCTTTCATGGTTTCCTCATTGAATACCATGCTTCCGAATAGCTCAGGTAACTTAGCAGATGTTTCCATATGACTCCTTTTTCTTTAAAAAAAGATTTTTTGACCAAACGTTTCAACTTTTTTATAGTAAATACTTTCTTGTTAATGTGCAAGTGCTTTTTCAATTGATTTATTTACTACAAGGTCATCGAACTGTCTTGTAAACAGTTCATAGTATCTTCCGCCGGCAAGCATGAGATCTTCATGTGTGCCGCTTTCAACGATCCTTCCGTCATCAACAACCAGTATAACATCAGAGTCTGTGATAGTTGAAAGTCTGTGTGCTATGGCAAAAGTGGTACGGCCCTTAGTCATGACTTTGATGGCATTCTGGATCTTCTTTTCCGTAACTGTATCAATTGAAGCAGTGGCTTCATCAAGGATGAGTATACGAGGATCTGACAGGATAGCTCGTGCAAATGAAAGAAGCTGCTTCTCTCCTGTGGAAAGGAGGTTTCCGCCTTCTCCAACATCTGAATCAAGGCCTTTTTCCATCCTTCTGACTACATCACCTGCGGCAACAAGGTCAAGTGCCTTCCATATCTCTTCGTCAGTTGCATCTTCCTTGCCGTACTTAAGGTTTTCCCTTACGGACCCTGAGAAAAGATGCGGTGTCTGAAGCACGTATCCTATGGAATTATGAAGCCAGCCAATGGATCTGTCTGCGGCATCATGGCCATCAATAAGGATCTGTCCCTTTGTAGGCTTATAGAACCTGCAGACAAGGTTTACAAGGGTTGACTTGCCGGCACCTGTCTCTCCGACAATTGCTACGCTTGTGCCCTGAGGAACCTTAAGGTTAAAGTGTTCAAGAACGTTCTCTTCACCGTCAGGATAACAGAAGGTGATGTCCTTGAACTCAATATCGCCCTTAAGCTCTTCCCAGTTCTCTTTTTTCGGATTAAAGGTATCTCCGTACTTTTCGATAACTTCGGGCCTATCTGATACGTCAGACTCGGTTTCCATGAGCCTTGTGAATCTTTCGATATTAACCTGGATAGCGATAACTTCAGATATAGTTACAACTATGTTCTGAATCGGCTCCATGATGCCAAGAGCGTAGGATGCAAATACAGAGATAGTACCAATTGTCATAAGGCCTTCAACGGAGAGGTTTCCGCCGTACCAAAGAACTATGGCAAGGGCAAGGGATGATACAAGAGTTACTATCGCGGTAAAAAAAGCTGAGTAGCGGACAGACTTTACAGCGGTCCTTCTCATCTTGCCTGTATCTTTTTCAAAATCCTCCTGGATCTTGTCTTCTACAACCAGTGTCTTGATAGAGGAAGCTCCTGTGATTCCTTCGTTGAAGTTACCAGTGATCTTGGAGTTGATCTCACGTATCTTTCTGTTAATCGCCAGAAGCTTTTTCTGGAATATAGCCACAAGTACTACAACTACCGGTATCAGCGCAAAGATAATAAGCGCCAGTTTCCAGTTGATCGCAAGCATCATTATAAGTACGAAGATTATGTAGGACAGCTGCCATACGATATCCATAAATCTCCAGGCTACCATTTCACCTATTTTTCCAGAGTCGCTCATAACCCTAGCGTGGATATAACCTACATTGTTGGTGTTAAAGTAAAAAAGCGACAGCTCCTGAAGGTGGGAAAATGAAGCATTTCGAAGATCTCTGTTAACGTTCATCTCCACCCTGCCGCACATGGCAACTGTGATGTAGTTATCAATAGTCTGTAGCACCAGGATGATGATATATGCTGCTATGAATGCAGAAAGGCCCTGCAAAGTACCCTTACCAATAAAGTTATTGATGGCATACTGGTTAAACAGAGGATATGCTGAGTCAGCAAGTGAACTTAGCATTCCAAGGGTCATCATCTGGATGATGAGCTTTTTGTAGGGCTTTATATATGGGAGGAGCTTGGGGATACCAAGAAAAGGAAGAGTCTTGAACTCGTTCTTCTCTTTATCCTTATTAACTTTACTATTGTTATCGTTATTCATATTTAACCTCATGCCAAGTTTTGTATAACTTTTTTCATACAAGCTCGGCTGCTAATCTATAATAAGTATCAAGCCTCTTTAGGAGGATTAACATCCAGTCCCTGAAGCTTTGCACAGGTGTAATATATACCCTTTTTAGCAAGTAATTCTTCGTGAGTTCCCTGCTCTACTATCCTGCCCTTATCAAGAACTATGATGTTATCTGCATGCATAAGGGTCATGATCCTGTGGGATATAAGGATAACAGTAGCATCGTCAATGTTCTCAGAAAGAGCCTTTCTGATGCGGGCATCTGTCTGAGTATCAACTGCAGAAAGGGAATCATCAAATATCATTACAGGGGGCTCTTCTATGAGCATCTGAGCAATGGCAGTTCTCTGTTTCTGACCGCCTGATAAAGTTACGCCCCTTTCACCAACGAAGGTATCATAGCCTGATGGGAACTTCTCAACAGACTCATCTAAAGCTGCGATCTTTGATGCATGCCTTATCTTGTCCATGCTTACAAGCCCCTTATCATCACTACTAGCTGCAATTCCAATATTTTCTGAAAGAGTCCTTGAAAAAAGATATGGCTCCTGAAGTACAAATCCAAGATTCTTTCTAAGCCATGACCTCTTGATCTTCCTGATATCAACTCCGCCTATTGTAATAGTGCCGTTTTCTTTTGGAAGGTCATAGAGCCTGTCAAGAAGGTACATAAGAGTGGACTTACCCGAACCTGTTCCACCAAGGATTCCAAGGGTTGTGCCGCTCTTAATCGTAAAGCTGACATCCTTCAGGATTTCCTGATTTTCGGATTTATCTTTATCATCTGATTTATTATTCTTACTAATCTCATCTGATTCCGCTTTATCTGGCGCACTAACATTTCCATTTTCCGAATCTATACCATTTTCATCATTACTATTTTTCTCGAATGAATATGATACATTGTCAAATACAATATCCCTGTCTATAGGACACTCTATTGCATCCTCCGCATCCTCTTCTACAGCGCTGTTCATGATGTATCTGACCCTGTCGATGGAGATTCCGGCTTTACTCATTTCAGAGATAATTCTTCCAAGCATTCTTACAGGCCATATCAGCATTGCATTGTAGGATACAAAGGCTATGAATTCACCTGCAGTGATGTGGCCATGTACGCTGAACACAGCGCCCATAACTGTTACGATCATAACCTGAAGACCTGATATAAGGTCGTTAGATGCCCAGAATGCTGACAAAAGCTTCATAAGATGTGTCCACATCCTGGTGTATTCTTCATTGTAGGAAGTGAACTTATCCTTTTCATACTGCTCGCGCCCAAAGGCTCTTACAATGCGAACTCCCGTAAGGTTCTCCTGAGCTATAGCTGACAGCTTACCTTCCTGCTCATCTGCCTTTTTGAAGGCTGATCCAATCCTTCTATGGAAAAAGAAGGAATAGAGAATAAGCACAGGGAATAAGATCATTGCTATAAGGGAAAGCTTAACGTTAATAGAAAACATGAAGTACAGAGCCAGACTTATCATTATCACTACTCTGAAAAATGACACAAGCTGACCAGAAAGGAAGTTTTTGATAGTCTCAACATCAGACGTACATCTTTGAATGATATCACCAGTGTGATTTTCTGAATGCCAGGAATAAGGAAGCCTTAAGATATGCTCAAAGAGAGTATTACGCATAGTCTCAACAAGCTTCTCTGCACCTTTTGTATTAAAAACCTTGGATAAGTATCTAAATACAGCAGCAACAAAAGCAATGCAAACGATAGTAAGGGCGATGTATCCAAGGTTATGTCTTATAACCTCGCGCCCTCCAAGCTGCTGCATAATGAAATTCATGTAAGACGGGAGTTTGGACTCCTTATCATCTATACAGTAGTCGACCGTGTACTGAATGATCTTGGGATTGATCATATCAAGAAACGCAACCATAAGGGATCCTATTATTCCATAAAAAAAGAAATGCATGCTCCCTCTTAAAAAGAACAGTACCATACTGCTTCTTGTTTTAAATCTCATATATACCTCTTTTGACTAATCTGATACTAAAAATCCTTATACTCTTATAAATTACGATATCATACGCGCTAAGGAACTTCAAAGCATTATAGTTAAAAAATGGGCCCCGCACCAAGTACGGCAGCCCAATAATACCACTAAAAAATGAAAATGTACTTCTAGGTACATTACAAGAGGTGAGCTCTAAGCTCTTCACCGCTCTTTTCTGAAAGATATGCCGGAGGTACATCAAGAACTGTCTTGCATCCGCGCTGTCCTTCATCATACATTCTCTTAACGGCTCTTGCATAAGCTACGAGCACGCTTGTAGTAAATTCTGGGTTTGAATCAAGCTTTAAGCTATATTCAATGATATGGTTATTTTCTTTATTAACGCCGGTTCTGCCACTTCTGAATCCGCCATGAGCCATGCCAGAGTGATTCTTATTGAACTCATCCTCATCGATGAAGTGAACTGTTGTATTGTAATCAGCGAAGTAGTTAGGCATCTCTTTGATCTCTTTCTCGATCTTAGCCTTATCTGCGCCTTCCTTTGCTACTACGAACACTTCTCTTGTGTGCTTATCACGTGTTGTAAGTTCTGGATTCTCACCGTTTCTTACTGCTTCAAGAGCTGCTTCTACAGGGATTGTGTACTGCTTAGCATTCTTAACGCCTTCAACACGGCGAACTGCATCTGAGTGACCCTGGCTTACGCCCTTGCCCCAGAATGTGTAGTCCTTACCATCAGGAAGGATAGCATTTGCATATACTCTGTTAAGTGAGAAAAGACCTGGATCCCAACCGCATGAGATAAGTCCAACATGGTCAGATTCCTTAGCAGCCTTATCTACGTTAGCGAAATGTTCAGGAATACGTGCGTGTGTGTCAAAACTGTCGATTACGTTGAACATCTTTGCAAATTCAGGGGTCTGAACAGGAAGATCTGTTGCAGAACCACCGCACAGTACCATAACATCGATCTTGTCTTTCCAATCTGCAACGTCTTTTATATTAACAACCGGAACATCCTCAGAAATGATAGAAACGCTGGAAGGATCTCTTCTTGTAAAAACAGCTGCAAGCTCCATGTCAGGTGCTGCATTAACAGCGATCTCAACGCCTCTTCCAAGGTTACCGTAACCAATTATACCTATTTTCATGATACTTCTTTCCTCCTGTTACTATGAATATGTTTAGAAAAATGCTTAACTCTTTGTAAGTCGCACCTAACAATTATATTATGTATTGCGCACAAAATAAATATGTCCAATGAATAAAATTGCATTTTTATGGGCATTTTTTGATTAATTTTTTATAAACTGCTGGGCATATTCAGGAAAATCTTCAAGACTGTCTATGATCTTATCAGCAAGTTCTTCCATTTCGCCATTAGCAGGAATGATGTCAGGCACCATAACTGTAAGCATTTTGGCAGCCTTTCCTGCTCTAACTCCGTTAAAGCTGTCTTCAACTACCATACATTCTTCAACGCTTACTCCAAGCTGGTCTGCTGCATAAATAAAAATATCAGGAGCTGGCTTGCCGTTTTCAAGCTGGTTACCGCTTATAACTTCATCGAAAAGTGACTCCATATCTGTATCCTTAAGATATCTTAAAGCAACCTTCTTTGCTGAAGATGTAGCAATAGCTGTACGAAGACCATTTTTCCTGCACCACTCAAGAGCCTTTAATGTACCCTCTTTAACCGGGATGCCTTTTCTTATCTCTTCTTCAGTATATTTATTTTTAAGTTCATATATAGCGTCCGGATCATATCCATTATCCTTAAGCATCTGCACGATGTTAACGTGACTTCTGCCTATGAGCTGGAGATAAAATTCATCCGGGATACCAGCCTTTATCCATGCCTTCCTGTACACAGCCTCAGTGTCATACAGGGTTCCATCCATGTCAAAAATAACTGCTTTGATCATTACTACAACCTTTCTAAAACATGTAAATCTTAATTCTTATATCTCTTTTTCTATATGTCTTTTCTTATAAACCCAAAAGCATCGTGGCTTTGAAATACTTTTTTATAAAGATCAATATTGAAAAAAGACTGCGACTTTCACTACATAATACACTATTAGCTCACTGTTAACAAACAGCCTCTTTTCACCGATATAATTTATGGCGTATTTCGAATTTTGACTTGTAACCACTTAAAAATATAAGATCAACCACAGATCAATTCAAGGAGGCTATTTATGAGAATTCTTTTTGCACCCGGAGTTGTTAAAGAAGTCGCTGCTGTTGAAGTTGTTCCGATGGATATCGGCGATGGCAAGATAATTGGAACTCAGGTCAACTTCACCCTCATACCTTCAGGTGACAAGGTTGAGTATATCTATAGCCAGTCTATTCCGATCGAAGAATCAGGTCAGCGCGCCATTGATTTCGTAAACAGCCTTTATGAAAAGGGCTTTGCTGATTTTACAACTGAACCTACAGAAGTTTTGTAAAAAGACGCTGTACTAATGTTCACCATAACGAACAAATAATAAAAGGATCTGCTGTATCAGGTTTTATCCTGAGAGCAGATCCTTGTTTTTATGCTTCACCATAGTTTGCAGTTTCTTTATCGATCACCATATCTTTAAGTCTTGGAAGAGCCTTATCTGGTTCTTCTCGAAGCGATACCATAAATAGGTATGCACCTATAAGCGTCATCTGCGTTGATTCCATGAGCTTAGCAGCTGTAAAGCCCTGCGCCTTAGCTCTTCTAAAACCAGGAGTTCCTTCTACTATCATGTTGTACATTTCCTGTACAAGATCCTCATGACGACTAAGCTTTGACCATATCTTTGAAGCCTGTTTTATAGGCATATCTCCGCTATAAAGAAGACAGTCAACAATTGTCGACTGGACATAAGAAGTCTCTGTCCAATCTCCCTTTTTGCGAAAGGCGTTTACTATCCTGATCATTTCTTCAGGTTTATCCTTGATCAGTTTAACAACATCTTTGCCTGTAGGAATCTCGGACGCAGGAAGCTCTGCAATAAAGCCGCTATCCAGCTCAAATCTGATATAGTAGCGGTCCTGATATCGCAGAATAAGCTGATATTCACATGTATCATCCAGTAGGTCGCTGCAGCTTGCGATGACTTCCACAGATAGCTCCTTTCTCCCTTATCCCTGCTGTTCCTCCTGTAATAACTTGATGGCACACATAGCTATTTTATAAAAAGCTTCTCTTCCGGTATTCTGCTCTTTTTCAACAACTTCGCGCAGATACTTCTCAGCACCCTGGATCTGGTCACTTGTGTATCTGACTTCATTGTTATCGGTATGACAGTACAAAGTTCCTGTGGCTTTATCATAGCGTTCCATAATATCGCCATACTTACTGTATTCCTTACCGAATGTTTTCTTATAAAGC
Organism: uncultured Butyrivibrio sp.; assembly: GCA_947168935.1. Taxonomy (GTDB): domain Bacteria; phylum Bacillota; class Clostridia; order Lachnospirales; family Lachnospiraceae; genus Butyrivibrio. Next base: position 18,751 of record CAMVNV010000062.1, read on the forward strand.
TCATTTATAAGTACATCTCGATTATCTGCCATACATCCGCCTCCTATAAAATTTCAATTAACGTAAAAAAGTGTGCTCATTACTATTTTATCATGCATCAAAAAAGAATCAAATAGATATAGGATGTATCTATGTACATAGAAAAAAAGAAACCGATGAGTAAACTCATCGGATTATTTTAGGGAGGAGGGCCATCTGATGGGGAGTCAGACAGCCCATTATGAAAAAGTTAAGTTATTGGTTGCTTCGGATCATTAATCATCTTCCGATAATATAATATTACATTGAGATTATGACGGAATTATGAACATAACGTAAATGTTATGTGCCTTTTTGTCCCGAAAACGTTTTCGAATCACATTAATTTTATAAAAACATGCACAATTTTTTGATTGAATGTTCAAATTATTTTTTACATGTAGAATGTTTACTTTTGAAAAGCGGGTGTACTATACTTGTACCGAAACATAAAAAAGGCTATATACGCCAATAAATAAAGCATATTAAGAGAGGTCATGAAATGAAGGAGTTTACACCTATTAAGGAAGGCAAAGTTCGTGAGATCTACGATACAGGGGACAATCTTATCATGGTTGCTACAGACCGTATCTCAGCTTTCGACGTAATTCTTAAAAACAAGGTTGTTAAAAAGGGTGCAGTTCTGACTCAGATGTCCAAGTTCTGGTTCGAGTATACATCTGATATAGTTAAAAACCACATGGTTAGCACTGATGTTAAGGATATGCCTGAATTTTTCAACCAGCCTCAGTTCACAGGCAACAGCATGCTTTGCAAAAAGCTTACTATGATCCCTGTTGAATGTATCGTTCGTGGTTATATCACAGGTAGCGGTTGGGAAAGCTACAAGAAAAACGGTACAGTATGCGGCATCAAACTTCCTGAAGGTCTTAAGGAATGTGACAAGCTTCCTGAACCCATCTACACTCCTTCAACAAAAGCTGAAATTGGAGATCATGACGAAAATATAGATTTCGAAAGAAGCGTAGAAGTTCTTGAAAGAGACTTCCCCGGACATGGCAGAGACTACGCTGAAAAGATTCGTGATTATACAATCGCTCTTTACAAAAAGTGTGCTGATTATGCTCTTACAAAGGGTATAATAATCGCAGACACCAAGTTTGAATTCGGTCTTGATGAAGACGGAAATGTC
>CAMVNV010000063.1 GCA_947168935.1 uncultured Butyrivibrio sp.
ATATATTCAGTCTGAATTGATTATAAATTGTGAGTTAAACACTAAATAAGGATCAAAATTATGATTATTTCCAAATCTTTCTCTCACATCTCCTACACATTAGAAGATAATGAGTATTCAAAACTTGCGCTGACGATGTTATAAATTTCAGTGCCTATAAACATCATAAAACCCGTCTCCAGCAGGACCAATGGTTCAAAACGTTTATTGAGTTCCGTAAAGGAATTGACATTGCATTCATCCATGGACTATATTCTGGATGTATGGCTTATTTGCTACATATTAAATCGTTAGAAGGAAGTGTTTCAAGTTGTTGAGCCTCAGATATTTTGTAATTGCCAAATCATAGACATATTGTTTACGGTTACAATATACCAACTTATAAAGTTTAGTTATTTCCCAAATAAGAATTGTTCATTGCAATAGAATAGGATTGCCTTAACCGGCAATCCTATTTTTTGGTGAAACATCTTTTAATAACCCCCCTGCTATGCAGGGGGACAACAGAGGCTTTAGCTTACAGTCAAAAACCTCCCGTGATAGAATTACTTACGGTTCGCCAACCAAAGTAAAATCACAGGAGGTAGTCCAAAATGGACATGAATAGTTTATCACACACAAAATGGGAGTGTAAGTTTCACATTGTATTTGCACCAAAGTTTAGGAGAAAGGTAGCATATGGTCAGCTTAAGCAGGACATAGCGAATATTCTCAGTACACTATGCAAAAGAAAAGGAGTAGAAATCATCGAAGCAGAGGTGTGTCCAGATCACATACATATGCTAGTGAGGATACCGCCGAGCATGAGTGTATCAAGTTTTGTAGGATACTTAAAAGACTAACTATCTAAGCCAGATACACAGAATCATTATATTTATTGTACAAATAATCCCAACGAGTTTATTGATATTAATGGAAAAGAAACTATTATTGTTTCTGGAAGTTTTGATCCTAATCATGATAATTTTAACTACGGATTTATTGAAACTTCGTTAAAGGCCATTATCGATGCCAAAGAATGTGGTGAAGAAAATATAACGTGGATGATATCTGAATCCAATTATACTGAAACTGATTTGGCAAATTTTCGAAAAACCGCTAGCATGTATGGTGTTAATGTAGTGACTTTTTCTGATAAACAAGAATTTGTTGAGTATATAAACGACAAAGATGGAGAAAACTCTAGAGCAGAGGATAAGATAGATACAATGGTATTTTTTTGCCATGGGCAATGTCCAAAGTATTCTGGATCAGAAGAAAATCAGTTATCATTTGTGTTAAGCGCTACTAATAGCGGGGAAAATGATACATATAATTTTACACAAAGTGATATCGAATTGTTGGATAAAGAAGCTTTTAATAATACTACGACCCTTTTTTTCTCTTGTAATGCAGGTACAGAAGATGAATCTGGAAATAGTTTTGCTCAGACATGGTCAAATAAAACTGGTGGTGTTTCTTATGGTATAAAAAATGGTAGAACATTTTATGGAGCAATTAATATGGCTGGATATTGGGGATTTCATGCTGGCTCTTGGACATTTTGTCCTGGAGAATTATTGAGTTGGATAACAGATAATGATCTATGGGAACAGAAACAGCGAAATAAGGAAAGCAGAAGTAAATATGGTTATTCAGAGTATGGCTCTCTCTTATATCCAACGTTAGTTTCTATGGCTGGTGATATGGATGTGTTATTTGATAATCCTTTTGCCGCAATAATGGATCGTGGATGGACTTGTTTTGAATGCACAGAATAGGAAGAAGAGTTATGAATAAATTGAAACTAATATTAATTACTAGTATAGGGTTATTACTAGTACTACTTGTATATTTTAGGCTGTATTCTTATTCGGATTTTTGTATAACACCAAGAAAAGAAGCTGAATCTTTTTTGGGCAGAGAGTATAGTGAAAAACCTATTTTTCAAAAAATGGAATCAGAATATTGTCCAAACGTAGATGCATTTATTTGGACGATAAATTACAGTTTAAATGGGATAGATTTTGAAGCAACTGTGTGGACTATTACAAAGAACGAATCGTCTATATTTAATAGATGGGATTATTGTTGGGTTAGAGATAATTATGTTCAAAAATGTTTAGAAAAAGAGTATGGATTAAGCTTACGTAATTATATGGGTAAATATGATATTGAACCATCATTCAATCTTAATGTTTCAGAATATGATACTTTTAGTATTTATAGTGATAATCTTAAGGTTATAACAGAAATTATGTATGACGTAATTGATAAGTGTAAGTTTCTTGATATAGAACTATCTGATACCAATTTTGTATTCGGCATTTATTCTGAGGATGGCCAGATAAAAGCTCATATATACTATGATGATCTACGAACTATATTTGAAAACTGGGATAGTACAACTGTAGAAGATTTGGAAAAGTTTATAAGCGAAGAAATAGAACATTTTTAGTTAAATAGATGAAGAATAAATTAGATAATATCTTGTGCTAGAGGCAACTGGAGATTCTGATAATCCATACAGATTTTTTTCCAATCGTGAATTGTGGGAAGAGAATGCTGTAAAGGTAATAGATGCTGCGATATACCAGAATACTGGTACGATCACTTGTGCGGTTGTCGATTCGGACAAGGGACCGGATATTGAGATCATTGTGGATAATGTTGTTACCTGTGTTGCTCATCCACGATTTAGAGATTCTGAAGATATAAATATAGAGCAGTACAGCGATGTGGTAGAGGTTGAATTCTGGGATGTGGATGACGATGGAGTTGCAGATATGATCGTTATCTTGTCAGATGGAGATGATTCTGTTGCTGTATTGTGTAAGGGTTATGTAAATAAATGGAGCGAGGGCTATACCGAGCCTAAAGCGGAAGTAACTAAATGGCTAAGCAAAAATGTCGGCGATATGACGGCAGATAATGCTATAAGTTATATTCTGGATCATAAGGATGAGTTTAATGATTTATAATACTTACATTTTTTAAGGCCAAATTGTAAACCTGTCATACATTTTTTAAGGCTAAATTGTAAACCTAACATACATTTTTTAAGACCAAAATCTATAAGGGAGTGATGCGTGCCATCACTCCCTTACTTATCCTTATAATGGGTTCTGCATTGGGCAATTTCTAGCCCAACTTCTGATATCCTAAATACAAGTCTGTTTTTTTCATCAATATGAACGCTCCAGAATCCAGATAAATCACCTTTGAGAGGTTCAGGCTTTCCTTTACACTTGTATCCGTTCCTGTTGATGTCCTTTAGAAGCTCGTTGATTTTCTTTAGTGTTTTTTTATCTTGTCCCTGCCAATAAATATAATCATTCCAGGCGTAGTCAGGCCAAATCTTGTTCACTCATCCACCTCGATAAGATCATGCATTTTTCCTTTTCCGGAATCGAGCTGTTTGATTGATCTCTTAAGTGCAGCCATATTTTCTTCACTGTAAAAAGGGTCAGCTTTAACCTCAAAGGGGAGCTTTTGCTCACGGATAACGTTCTTTACAAACATAGTAATCGCAACGGATATATTCATGCCAGTTTGTTCACAGAACTCTTCAAACTGTTTTTTATCTTCACTGTTTAATCTTACGCTGATAGTGGATTGGTTCATGTAGAATACCTCCTATTGACCTTTTCTTGAATACATTATATATCTGATGTAATACAAATGCAATACAAGGTAGGACGCACACTGGCCAAGGCTTGCTGACGGGAATCACATATATATGAAAAATGTATTTCATCGCATAAAAAATGCATTTTGTCAGATAAACAACCCTTAAATTGATAAAAGACATACAATGATGAAGCTTTTAGGTAAAATCCAAAATGCTTAAAGCAATCAATTACGCAGCTTTGGATTTATCTCAGAGTTTATCCGCTAAGGAGAGAGGATAATAATATTTTTTTATTGAAAGGAAGAGGAAAATTGAAAAGAGATTTTTGTAAATTATTAGCAGCAGCTATGGCAGCAACAACACTTGTTTCAGGTTGTAATAGCGCACAGCTTGAACTTGATTCAGAAGATGAAATCGCAGTAGAAGAATCCGATTTTGCTGATTCTGAAAATGAGAGCGACGAGGAGTCTGCAAACGAGAGTGAAGAATCATCAGAAGAAAAATCAGACGATGATGATTCCAAAGAGGATTCATCAACAGAAGATTCAAATGAGTATTTCTATGCGGATGTGCAGGATGAATATGTATATGCTGTAGACGAGTTTTTATATGAAGATATTACAGAAGTTTCTGTAAAAGTTGAACTTTTGGAAAGCTATGAAGGTGGTAATGTATATTCTCTGAATATCGATTATAACGACTGCCCTGGAAGATACTATTATGAGACTACAGACAGATTTTATCTCGGAACAATCTATGTTACAGCTGATAGGATCTACATGATCAAAGATAGTGAATCAGTACCATCCAAGGAAGACTTCGAAGATTCAGGAATAGAAATCTGCTCTGCGCTGGATTCTGAAATAGATAAGAATGGCGAAGTAGTATCAATTGAAAACGATGGAGATGTATGCACATGCTCTATGTACAATAGCCAGACGGAAAGCGGATTTTACGAATCATTTGAGTGGACTAAAGGTAAAGGCCTTACTCATTACAGATCAGGCTACGGAGCAGAAGGCGATCCTATAGAACTTGACCTTAAAGATACAGATACTGAAAGCGCTTCTGAAGACGAAGTAGAATCAGCAGATCAGACAGAGGCGGTAGCAAAAGAGTTCTTTGAAGACCTTATCGGAAACTACTCTTATGATAACGGAAGCCAGGATGGTAAAGAAGGCATAGTTGAGATCAAGAATATAGATGATAGATTGGTTATTGCGGATTACTTAGGTGGTAATACATCAAATTATCGTTATATGTTCAACACAAGCGAATGTGTCAAAGTTGAAGATGATATGGCATACGTTGAATATGCTCATTCTGCCCGTGAAGATGGAACTGCGGATTATTGGTACTATGTTTTTGAAAAGACTGAAACTGGCATAAATGTATATTTCAGTGAAGACTCATTTGAGGATGTAGAGCTTTTATATAATGCAAAGGCGGACTAGTCTGTAAGTCTTTTAGTAAAATCGGAGCATAATCGTGAAAATAAAAAAGATATTTGTACTTGCCTTAAGTATGGCCATGTTGACCGGGTGTACTTCTTCGGTTATTGAATTGAGTGACGATACAGATGAGAATAATACTGATAATGTAAGTCAGGAAGAGAATGATAATTCGAATTCATCAAATAGTTCTGATGAAAATAACAAAGCCGATTCTGAATCTAGCAGCAGTGATCAAAATGATAATGAAGACACCATGTGGGACTCTCCAATGGCTGAATATGTTCCGGAGTCGCCATATCCGTATTTTATAAGCTTTGTAAATGGAGAAATAGCCACAAAATCTGATGATTATTATATTTCTGATTACATAACAGGAGACTATAAATACATCTGCTGTGATCTCAGCGGAGACGGAATAGCTGAACTTGTTTTGCTGACTCAAAAAGACGATGAAGAAAGGCTACTTGTATTTAGTTATGATAGCGACAAGGGCATAATAAGTAATTCGATAGCTTGTAGCTTTAATTCGGATTGTGATCTCATTTCAAAGAATGGCTTTGTGCTCATCAATTCATACGAAGATGAATCCGGGAACCGGTACAGTGGCAAGACAGATGACGAGTCTTATACACAAAAGGTCAGTGCAATATTATCAACTGGTTCTTCCATAAAGGGATACTCACTATTTGAATGGCAAAGGGATGCAGGCAGCAGCGAGTATGATGGTCCTTCTGAAGATATTTACGATCAGATCATGGAGATGGCATCTGATCAGGTCACCTTATCTGAAGGAGAAAAGCCCGAAGATATGATTCCATATCTGGAAGAATGTGAAAAAGGCTTTGATGACTCAATCGAAGAATTCAAGCTCTTTAAACAGAATGGAAACGGCATATTCCACAACCTTGGCAGCGCAGATTTACCGGATAATGAATATGAAGATGCAGATGAAGCATATGAAGCTTTTATAAATAATGAAACGACCGTAAGGTGCGAATATGGAATAAAGGCATATGATACTTATTTTTCATATATTTATGGAGAAAAGTATGCGTTATCCAGATGGTATGATCCGGATGATTCTGATACATTGGAAACTCGCTATATAGACTGTGGAGATGATGGGAGCAAGGAGCTGGTAATTAGCGTTACAAAAGAATTAAATTATGAGCCCATCGAATTTATATATGTTATCAGCTTTTACGAGGGGCACTTATATTTGCGCTTTCTTACGCAGAGTAGCTCAAGGTCATATACTTCCATTGGAGATAACGGTTATATTTTAGATGGCGGTAGTTCAAGCGAATATGTTGAAATTATAAATGAAGCTTTTTTAGATTCAGATATTATATTTCATTACATTTATCAGTTAAAAAAGGTAAGTGGAGAAGGCTTAAGAGATTATTTTACAGATATAGACGAAGAAGCAGAAGAACTTTTAACAATATACATTTATAACATAGATGGTGAAACATATTATGTTGCTTACTACGATTATATAGAGGTAATAAAAGAGGCTGATCATACTGATTTCATGAAAGCTTGTGAAGAGCAGGGAATAGTTTTTTCTTTACAAGAAGATATAGATGAGCTTATAGAAGAGCAGAAATCCAGTAATGGGTTCAATTAAGGATGGAGTGAGATTAAAATGAAAAAAATAAAACCCCGTATTTTAGCAGCAGGAGTAATAGTTACTGCTACAGTTCTTTCAGGTTGCGACAGTGCACAGCTTAGTCTTGGTTCAGATGAAGCTGATACAGAAGAATCAGTAGAAGATGTATCTGAAGAAGAGAATGACGCAGCATCTGATAATTCTATTGAAGAAGTTTCAAAAGATGATGAAGAGGATACTACAGATGATTCCACTGAAGACTCTTCAGAAGATGAAAGCGAAGATGATTCAAACGAAACTTCATCTAATAAATCTACTGGAGAACTTTCAGATTATGATTCTGCAGAAATGATGGATGGAGATCCTCTTTCTCAAGATGAACTGGATGAGTTTGAACTGTTTTTAGATCAAGATGATAATTATGGATTTACACAGGCATCTTTCAAAGATGCAGAGCACATTGACTGGGGATATGTACTTGCTTATGGTGCCGATATAGATAACTGTGATTATTCACAAGAAGCAGTAGATGCATATCTTGAAGCTAGTGATTATGAATCGGTTGAATATGATCTTATAGCTTTATCAGGAGATGATGTCAGAGCATTTGTAGAAAGCAAAACAGGCATAACAGATTTTGACGCTTCATCTGTATCTGGATTTATATATGTCGAAGAATATGACATTTTGTTTTCACAAGTAAGTGACGCTTATGATAAAGATGTATTTTGCCAGGAAGGCGTAAGGAATGGAGATTTTATTCAGGTGGTTATACATACTGGATACCAGACCAATAACAGGCGTATCACGCTTCAGGAGACAGGGGATTCTGATAACCCATATAGATTCGTTTCAAATCGTGAGCTTTGGGAAGAGAATGCTGTAAAGATTATTGAAGCTCCAATATACCAGAATACAGGCACAATTACATGCGCAGTTATCAGTACTACACAAGGGCTGAAGGCAGAGATCATAGTTGACAATGCGGTTACATGCGTTGCTTCTCTTGGCTTTAGACAGACTGAAGATGTTGATATTGAGCAGTATAGTGATGTATTAGAGATAGAATTCTGGGATGTTGATAACGACGGACTCGGAGATATGGTGGCTATCCTGTCAGATGGAGATAGTTCTATTGCTATACTGTGTATGGGCTATTCTAATGAATGGAGCGAAGGCTATGCGATAGGTGAATCCAAAGTAACCGAGTGGCTTGGCGAAAACGTTGACGATATGACAGCAGACAATGTTATAGAATATATCCTTGATCATCAGGATGAATTTGAAGCTTTATAATGCATGAAAAAAGAGTTTGAGCCTATTAAATTTGCATGTATCTACGCTTCCTGTAAGATCCTGCTGGATTTTTTGAGAGATACACATACAAATTCTGTGATCACAACCAACCAGATAATATGTTCATTCGTCATAATAGCCCTGATATTTGTGCGAAAATGGTGGAAAACCAGAACAGAAGCGGGTTTTAGCCATTAAATCGGTTCAAAAAGGACAGGGAAAAATAAAGTTTACATGTCATTCGTCGTATAAATCTTACCGTTCGTCGGAAAATATGTCAGAAATAAAATAAAAAATGTATAGTTAAGAAGCTGTCGGTGTTGAGATACGACCAATTAGTAATGACATTATAATATCGGCAGCTTTCATTAAGAAGCACTCTCAAGTATGAAAAAAGAGGGGATGGGCAATCTGGGGGAGATTGCTCGAGTCAGATGTTTTTAGCTAAATTTAAAGACAAGATCCTGGTCATATGACCGGGATTTTGTTGTATTGGGGGCAGTTCTTGAATTTTCTTTTCAAGAATGACATAATTACATAGCCAAATGTATGATTTTTGGAAAATGTTTTTATGTATTGCAAGGATTTTTTATGTTACAGATCGGGTCTTTAATTGATGGAAAATATAAGATACTGAGTATTATCGGGCAGGGCGGAATGAGCACTGTTTATCTTGCGATTAATGAAAGGGCCAATAAACCCTGGGCCATCAAAGAGGTCAGGAAGAACGGCGTTAGTAATTATGAGGTAGTTAAGCAGAGTCTTGTTATGGAAACTGATATGCTCAAGCAGCTCTCTCACCCCAATCTTCCCAGTATTGTAGATGTTATCGATACAGATGAATGCTTTCTTATCGTAATGGACTATATTGAAGGTAATACCCTCCTTAGAACCCTGGAAGAATATGGCGCTCAGCCTCAGGATAAGGTTATCAAATGGGCTAAGGAGTTATGTGATGTTCTTTCGTATCTTCATACGAGAAAGTCCCCTATCATATACCGAGATCTAAAACCAGCCAATATAATGCTTAAACCTGACGGAACCATCACTCTTATCGACTTTGGAACCGCCAGAACATATAAACAGGACAGAATAGAAGACACAACCTGTCTTGGTACAAGAGGTTATGCCGCTCCCGAACAGTTCGGAGGAAGAGGCCAGACAGATGAAAGGACAGATATCTATAACCTTGGAGCAACTCTCTATCATCTGTTAACAGGCCACAATCCGGGCGAACCTCCTTATGAGATGTATCCAATAAGACAGTGGAATCCGACTCTTTCAGCCGGTCTTGAACAGATCATTTTAAAATGTACCCAGCTCAATCCAAAGGACAGATACCAGTCAAGTGCTCAGGTTATGTATGATCTTGATCACTATGGTGAGCTTGATAAGGACTATAGGAAAAGAGCGGGCCTTCGAGTTGCCATGTTTGGTATCACATCAGCAATTACCTTGTTATGTGCAGGAACAGCAGCTTTTTTGGCATTGTCTTCTAATAAACTTCAAAAAGATAGCTATGAGTCATATATAGAAGAAGCAAGAAGTAATCCAGAGATTACAGGAAGAATCGATAACTATGGAGAAGCTATCGCATTGGATCCTGCAAATGGTGTTGCATATCTGGAACTTTTGAATCAGGTATATCTTTTGGATGATAACTTTTCTCCTGAAGAAGATGAGCAGTTAAGAGAGCTTTTAATAACTCAGTATGATAACAAAAAGACATATGAGCAGATGCTTGCAACAGATAAAGAAGCGTATGACGAGTTTGCTTATAGACTCGGACTTGCTTATTTCTACTGTTATGACGTCGAAGGCAATAAGCCCATGTCTACCAAGTGGCTTGATATAGCTGCAAAGTCTCAGACTCTAGATGAAGTCAAAGTTGGAAGAGCTAAAAGACTTGGCAAGATAGCTTCATACTATTCAAGGGTGGGTAAAACCAGCAAAACTGGAGATGATACAATAAGCTATGCAGATTATTGGAATGACCTTGTAGAGATAACCCAGGGTGACATAGCCGCTGAAGATAATACTACAACTGCCCTCATGGTTTACAAGGAGATGGTAAGCCAGATAAGTAAGCATTCTGAAGGATTTCAAAAAGCCGGCATTACCTATGAAGAAATAATAGCCCAGCTTGAAAATATCAAAACAAGACTTGTAACCGATATTATCACAACTCCCGAAGACGAAGACAGGATAGGACCCATCAAGGACAATCTCTATCAGAACCTTGAGCTTGCCTATAAGGCTGTTGATGGAGCCTATAAGGAGGCACAGTGAATATGAGTAGTATTTTTTTGACCGTATTATCCGCAGGTTCCGAAGTAGCGAAGATTAATAAAACTTCACTTATTTACAACAAGACAGCTATTGCTCTCTTGGCAGTGGCAGCAGTGTTTTTTGTCATATCAGTTTTTATCTGGTTCAAGATGAACATAAGACACGAAATAATAGTCCTTACAGGACTTGGCGTCAAAAAAGAAGTAGCCAGAATAGAGCTGAGAGCTAAAAGAGAAACTGAAGATGCCAATATGGCTCCGATTATAAACAGAGATGGAATGCAAAATGCAGATATCATTTATAACAACCTCGAGCAGAATTCAAATGACAGGAAGACTGTACCACTTAGACATACAGTTCCAATCGGAGTTTCTGCGCAGTATAACGGAGCATACGAGACAACTCCAATAGGACATATGGGCGACGAAGACGAGACAGCTGTTCTTGAAGAATGCGCTTTTAAAGCTGCACCAAACAATTCATCATTCGTAGTTGAAAAGGATGAAGTATACATTTCAAACAACAAACAGTAACCAATAGTAACAAAAGAAAGAGCACAAAAACTACATGTATTTTTCAGCCGGACTAGCAACAGACAAAGGGACAGTAAAAGAAATAAATCAGGATTCCATGATGCTCAAGGTAGCCATGTCCAAAGAATTTGGAAGAATAGCATTTGGCCTTGTGTGCGATGGATGCGGTGGTTTGTCTTATGGAGAGATAGCAAGCGCTTCTTACGTAAGGAGAATGGAAGACTGGTTTTATAACGAACTTCCGGGTATTTTGTCCAATGAAGATGATACCAGAAGGCTTGATGTAGCATACGAAATCAGACATGACCCGATTGAACTTATTAAAGGCAACTGGACCTACATATCTACAGAGATGAACGAAAGACTGTATGAGTATGGACGCCAGAAGCATACAAACGTTGGAACTACAGTATGTATGCTGATCATCCTTGGTAACGAGTATCTTGCCATGAATATTGGAGATTCAAGGATCTACAGATATTCAGATGGAGAAGTGTCCTGTATAACCCATGACCATTCTTATGTTCAGAAGCAGCTCGACGAGGGTAGCATTTCAGAAAAAGAAGCTCTGGACAGCCCTATGAAGAGCGTTCTTCTTCAGTGCGTAGGCGCTGTAAGTAAGGTGGATCCTTATTTTTCCAGAGGAACGATAGATTCTGATGAAACATTTGTTCTTTGTTGTGACGGCTTTTGGCGCAAGACCTCCAAGAGCGATTTTGCAAAGATCATGACCCTTTCAGATCAGGATACAGAAGAAAAAATAGAAGGAGCCTTAAAAGATCATATCGAATGGCTCAAACAAGATGGAGAGAACGACAATATCTCAGCAATTCTTGTTAGGGCCCGGGATGCAATTTGACGGTAAATGAGATATACTGATGAATATAGATCAGTAGACAGGAAGGTGACGTTTATGAGCAAAAAGTCAGGATTTGTACTTCTAAGTGTACTTTCGGGAATATTATTCGGGGGAGCATTTGCTGGTAATAAACTTTATGATTATGCTATAAAGCCAAGACAGCGTTCCGATTCAGATCCCGATTCATCTGAGCTTATTACAAGAGGCCGCAAGTGGGTCAGAAATCATGAAGAGCGCAGAGACATATATATCAATTCTATAGATTCTTTAAGACTTCACGCAAGTTTTATTCCGGGAAAAGAAAAAGAGCATCATTACGTAGTATTGATCCATGGTATATGGGATAGCTCAGAAGGAATGGGCATTTATGCTCAGGAATATGAGAAAAAAGGTTGGAACATGCTTCTTCCGGATTTAAGAGGTTTTGGACAGAGCGAAGGCGATTACATTGGCTATGGCCATGATGACCGCTACGACATAATCGAGTGGATTTACTGGATCATAAAGAGAGATCCTGAAGCTAAGATCCTTCTTCACGGAACATCTATGGGAGCAGCTACAACTCTCCTTGTAACAGGGGAATCACTTCCTGAAAATGTTAAGTGTGCTATTTCAGACAGCTCATATACAACAGTTAAGGAAGAGTTCATGGATGTATATGAAACACTTGATCCTAAGGTTGCCATCATTCCTTCATGGCTTGCACTTCCACTTCTTCGCTTGGAAGTTAAGGTTCGCGCAGGATATGACTACTACAAGGTTAAGCCTATAGAAGCCGTTAAGGTTTCAAAGACACCGACTCTTTTCCTTCACGGAGATGCAGACAAGTTTGTTAAGCCTTCAATGTGCCGCGAGCTTTTCGATGCAGCTGCTTGCAAGAAGGAGTTCTGCATGACACTTGGTGCAGGGCATATAGAGGGAGTCTGGGTAGATTCCAGAAAATACTGGAGCAAGATAGACGAATTCCTTGAACATAATAATTTCTAATAAAAGATAACAAATTTTTAAGAACAACTGTAACTAAATAAGCATTATAATAATAAAGAATTACGTTAGTGATCTATGTCACGAAGTAATTCTTTATTTTTCATTAAAAAATATATGTATGGAAAACATAGAATAAATGATTGCTATGCATGGAGGAATAGTATGAGCGCTTTTGACTACGCTAAATTAGAAGATCCGGGATTTTTTGCCCAGAACCGTCTCCCGGCTCATTCAGATCACATCGTATGCAGAAATCTTCAGGAAGCCTGGGATGAGGAAAGTTCACTTAGACTTTCTCTTAACGGAAACTGGAAATTCAGATATTCTGCAGATCTTACGCAGCTTCCAAAGGATTTTGAATCCCTTGATGTAGATTGCCACACATGGGCTGATATTCGCGTGCCCGCACATCTTCAGCTTGAAGGCTATGGCGTGCCTCAGTACGTTAATGTTCAGTATCCATGGGATGGACACGAGGATCTTGATCCCCCGCAGATACCTAAAGATCATCCTGTTGGAAACTATGTTAAGTACTTTACACTTCCAAAGAACTTTATAGAACAGGGTCTTTATATCAGATTTGACGGCGTAGAAAGCGCCTTTGCCCTTTGGCTTAACGGAGAATATGTTGGATACAGCTCCTCTTCTTTTGATGCCAAAGAGTTCGACCTTACTCCATATGTAAAGGCTGATAGTGAGAATAAGCTTGCTATGCAGGTCTTCAAGTACAACTCAGGAAGCTGGATGGAAGACCAGGATATGTTCAGATTCTCCGGAATATTCAGAGACGTGACTCTTTTCACAAGAACTGGCAGTAATAACGCCGGTATAGACGTTTATGACATCAAGGTCGTAACAAACTTCTCTGATAACTATAAAAAGGGTGAACTCAAAGTAACACTTAAGGGCTGCGGCAAGGGCCAGATGACTCTCCAGCTCTTTAAGGAAAAATGGGACAAAGCTCTTAACGTTCAGACTGTAGATGGAGACGAGATCTGTAGCGAAAATGCTACATGGACTGGAAAAGTAGCAGAAGAAAGCAGCCTTAGCGGTGTTGGCTTTACAGACGCTTCCAGAAACCTCTCCACAGATATTACAGAAGTTACACTTAAAGTTGATGCCCCCGACCTTTGGAGCGCTGAAGATCCTAACCTCTATGCCCTTATCATAACTTTATATGATGAAAACGGTGAAGAGTGCGGAACAATCCTTCAGGAAGTTGGCTTCAGAGAATTCGTCATGGGTCAGGACCACATCATGTATTTAAATGGTAAACGTATCGTATTTAACGGTACAGACCGCCATGAATTCTCAGCAAGAACAGGCCGTGCCCTTTCCAGAAAAGATATGGAAACTGACATCATCAACATGAAGAGAAATAATATCAACGCTCTTCGTATGAGTCATTATCCTAACAACAGTTACATGTATAAGCTCTGTGACAGATACGGAATCTATGTTATAGATGAGACCAACCTTGAGACTCACGGAACCTGGGATGCAGCTGGACGTGGCAAGAAACCTGAAAGCTACATGGTTCCTTATGATAACCTTGACTGGCTCTCTATGCTCCTTGACCGCGGAACCTCTATGCTTGAGCGTGACAAGAACCATGCATCCGTCATTATCTGGTCATGTGGTAACGAAGCTTACGGCGGTAAGGTAATATTCGAGCTTTCCAACTACTTCAGAAAGGCAGATCCTACAAGACTTGTTCACTATGAAGGAATATGCCATGACAGAAGATACAACGACACATCAGACATGGAATCCCGCATGTATCCTCCTGTTGAAGAGATCAAAGACTTCCTTAAGGAGCATCGTGACAAGCCATTTATCTGCTGCGAATATACACATGCTATGGGTAATTCCTGCGGTGCGATGTACAAGTACACTGACCTTACAGAAGAAGAGCCTTTGTATCAGGGCGGATTTATCTGGGATTATATAGACCAGTCCATTATTAAGAAAGACCGTTATGGAAAAGAATACCAGGGCTACGGCGGAGACTTTGGAGAAAGACCTAACGACGGAGATTTCTGCGGTAATGGTATTGCATTTGGCGGCGATGAAAGAAAGCCTTCACCAAAGATGCAGAGCGTAAAATTCAACTACCAGCCATTTGCTGTTATCGTTGATGAGGATCAGGATATCGTTACAGTCAGAAACAGAACTCTTTTCACAAACACAGATAAGTATGTGATGAGAGTAAGCGTTTTAAGCTATGGCAAGATTGAATACCAGAAGGATTACATCGTATCAGTTGAGCCTGGTGAGCAGGAAGTGTTCGGGCTTTCACTTGAAGAGAAGATTGGCTATGGCGAGATCTGCAACAAGACTGGCGAGTATGTTATAAACGTATCCTTCCTCCTTAAGGAAGACACAAGATACGCTGAAGCAGGCCACGAAGTAGCTTTTGGCGAAGACGTATTTATCGTTGAAAATGGTCCTGAGTATGCTACTGAGGATGAAGAGACAAGAGTCATCATTCCTCAGAATGTATTTGGAAATGATAGCGATATTTCTTTTGGAGAGAATAAGCCATACACTATAACCTACGGTATGAACAATATCGGCATCAGGGGTGAGCATTTCGAAGCTCTCTTTACAGACGGAGTAGGCCTTACAAGTTATAAATATATGGGAAAAGAGATGCTTGAGACCAAGGTAATGCCTAACTTCTGGAGAGCACCTACTCAGAACGACTACGGTAATGGAGAGCCAGCTCATTATGCCCAGTGGAAGATTGCCAGCATGTATCTCATGCCAAGGGTTGATCTTTATACTAAGTACGAACATTTTCTCGGAGGAACAGAGCTTGTTGTTAAGGAGCACGATGATCATATAAGCATCAAGTACAACTATAAGCTTTGGACAAGCCCTGAAGGTGAGTGCTTCCTTGCTTATGATGTATATGGCGATGGAAGTATCAGAATGACACTTTCTTATGATCCTGTCACAGGCCTTAATGATATGCCTGAGTTTGGTATCATCTTCAAGATGAATGCTGACTATCACAATCTTAAGTGGTACGGATACGGACCAGAAGAAACCTATTCTGACAAGATGGCTGGAGCTAAGCTTTCAATGTATGAAGGTAAGGCAGAAACAGAGCTTGCACCATACCTTCTTCCTCAGGAATCAGGCAATCATGCAGGTGTAAGATTTGCAGCTGTAACAGATGAAATAGGAAGAGGACTCTTACTTGCAACTGAAAGTCCTGAAGGAATGAGCTTTTCAGCACTTCCTTGGACACCTCACGAAATAGAGAATGCAGCTCACCATTATGAGCTTCCAAATATTCACTATACAGTTGTAAGAGCATCACTTGGACAGCTTGGAATTGCAGGAGACAATACCTGGGGATCACTTACACATCCTGAGTTCAGACTTCCTGTAGATAAAAAAGTTGAATTCTCAGTAATGATGAGAGGTATATAAAAAGATTCAAAAGATCTGGAGAGTAGTTTTTCTATTCTTCAGGTCTTTTGTTTTATGAAAGAGAATTGGTTTGATAAGAACTACAAAAAAACCGGCCGCATAATAGCGACCGGTCTTAAAATTCAGTATAGAAGGATTTATTAGTCAGCCTTACCTACAGAACCGAACATTTCCATCTTCTCTTTAACTGTAGCCTTGATAGCTTCGAAGCCAGGAGCAAGAAGTTTTCTAGGATCGAATCCCTTACCTTCAAGGTCCTTACCAGCCTCTACATACTTTCTTGTAGCTTCAGCGAAAGCAAGCTGGCACTCTGTGTTAACGTTAACCTTTGAAACGCCAAGAGTGATAGCCTTCTTAACCATCTCTGCAGGGATACCTGTACCACCGTGAAGAACGAGTGGAAGCTCGCCTGTAAGCTGCTGGATAGAATCAAGAGTCTCGAATGAAAGGCCTTCCCAGTTTTCAGGATATTTGCCGTGGATGTTACCGATACCAGCTGCAAGGAAGTCAACGCCAAGATCAGCGATCTGCTTGCATTCCTTAGGATCAGCGCACTCACCCTTACCGATTACGCCATCTTCTTCTCCACCGATAGCACCAACTTCAGCCTCGATTGAAAGACCTCTGTCGTGAGCTGCCTTAACCAGTTCCTTAGTCTTCTCGATGTTCTCAGCGATCGGATAGTGTGATCCGTCGAACATGATTGATGAGAAACCAGCCTCGATGCACTTGTAGCATCCTTCGTATGAACCGTGATCAAGGTGAAGTGCTACAGGAACGTCGATGTCGAGATCCTTTAAAAGTCCGTTAACCATGTTTACTACAACATGATAACCACCCATGTATTTACCGGCGCCTTCTGAAACGCCAAGGATAACAGGGCTTCTGAGTTCTTTTGCTGTAAGCAGAATAGCCTTAGTCCACTCAAGGTTGTTGATGTTGAAGTGTCCTACTGCATAGTGTCCGGCTTTAGCTTTTTTAAGCATGTCAGCTGCATTTACTAACATATTGAAATCCTCCTTCTAAAATAACAGTTACATATGCGTTTGTGAAATTTATATCACAGTGAAATTATAGCATACCAACAAATAAATGGAAACAATATGTTATTCATCCGTTAAAAATGACGTTTCGTCAAAAAATACTTGTGGTATTTGCAAATATATATATAATGATTTTGTTGGTCACGGCGAGTACCAAACAATAAAAAACAAGTCAATAAATTTGACTAAAACAATTATTCTTTAGCTAAAAACGTTAGGAGGAAAAAACATGTTAAAGAAAAAACTTATCAAAGCAGTAGCATCACTTGGCGCAGCAGTTATGATCGTAGCAGGAGCTGGATCAGTTACAACACTTACTTCATTCGCAGCAGAGTTCGATCCAGTATACTATGCAGCAACATATCCTGATGTAGCAGCAGCATTCGGTAACGATGCTCAGGCACTTCTCAACCACTATCTTACATATGGTCAGAAGGAAGGTCGTAAGCCTTCAGCTAATGCAGCAGCTGGTGAGGCAGTAACATCTGTTAAGACAACTACAACAACTACTACACCTGCAGCTACAACAACATATCATGATCTTGCAGCAGCACAGCTTTCATCACTTCGTGCAGCTTCAGGTCTTGGCGCAGTAACACACGACAAGAACCTTGATTCTATCGCAACAAACATCATGAACACATACATGGCAGGTGGAGATGTTAACGCTCTTTCAAACGCTCTTACAACTCTTTTCGCTCAGTATGGTCTTAGCTATAATGTCGGCGGATTCACATGCTGCCAGCTTCCTGCAGCTTATGTAGCAGGTCTTTCATACGATCAGCTTGCTCCTGTAATCATGCAGGCTGCTTATCCTCAGTCAACAAGCGTACTTGGCGCTTCAGGCGTTTCAGCTTTCGGATGCCACTTCGCTAAAGATGCTGCTGGTAACACATACTTCGTATTCGTAGTAGCTGGTAGATAATCATCTTGAATCATTGATTCAGATAAATATATATTCCCATATATATATCATCCTTACACCCCGTCGCTTATGCGGCGGGGATTTTTTTGCCAGGGTGTGTTTGCAGTTTACAGTCGCATATTGAAGGCTGATGTGATACAATTAAAAATTGCAAAAACATTAAGCAATACATGGATTTGCCGACTTCACAATTGGCAGATTTATTTCAGGGAGAACAGATTATGGAAACAGTTTATAAGACTAAAGGCACATGCTCAACACAGATAAATGTTGATCTTGACGGTGAGATCATTAAGTCCGTTTCATTCACAGGCGGCTGCAACGGTAACCTTCAGGGTGTATCCAAGCTCGTTGAAGGAATGAATGCTAATGACGCTATAGCTAAACTTGAAGGCATCAGATGCGGCTTCAAGACAACATCATGTCCTGATCAGCTTGCACAGGCTCTCAAACAGGCTTTAAACGCATAATAACAATCAGAGGTGTCGATCTTGGCTAAGAAAATAGTACTTACAGGCGGCGGAACAGCTGGACATGTAACGCCCAATATAGCTCTTATACCATATCTTAAGGAAAAGGGATATGAGATCATCTATATAGGATCCTACGACGGCATTGAGAAAAAACTCATTGCTGATTACGGCATTAAGTATTATGGAGTATCTACAGGTAAATTCCGCAGATACTTCGATGCCAAAAATTTCTCAGATCCATTCAGAGTAATTAAAGGATTTGCCGAGGCCAGAAAGATTCTTAAAGAGGAAAGACCCGACGTTCTTTTTTCCAAGGGAGGATTTGTAAGTGTTCCTGTAGTTAACGCTGCATCAAGACTTAGAATTCCATGTATCCTTCATGAATCAGACCTTACCCCGGGACTTGCCAACAAGCTCTGCGTACACTCGGCCAGGAAGATATGCTGTAACTTCCCGGAGACCATGAACTATCTTCCAAAGGATAAGGCAGTCCTTACAGGAACTCCTATCCGTGATGAGCTTATGACTGGTAAAGCCATGGCAGGAAAAGAGCTTTGCGGATTTACTGATTCAAAGCCTGTACTCATGGTTATTGGAGGAAGTCTTGGTGCTGCTTCTGTCAATGAAGTTGTACGTGAAGCCCTTCCTAAGATCCTTCCGTATTTTAACGTAATACACATCTGCGGTAAGGAAAAGATGGACAACATGCGCCTCGACGTTCCAGGATACAAGCAGTTTGAATATGTTAAGGCTGAGCTCAAAGACCTCTTTGCACTTGCCGACATAGTAGTTTCAAGAGCAGGAGCTAACTCAATCTGTGAGCTTCTTGCCCTTCATAAGCCAAATCTCCTTATCCCTCTTTCAAGCAAGAACTCAAGAGGAGACCAGGAACTTAATGCCAAGTCCTTCGAGCAGCAGGGATTTTCTGAAGTCATTCTTAACGATGACCTTGATGAAGATATACTTGTTGAAAAGATCCATGAGATCTACGAAGACAGAGATAAGTATATGGCCAAGATGACAGGATCAGGCCAGAGGAATGCTATTCAGAGCATTATCTCCCTTATCGAAGAAGCAGCTAATAAGTAAATCTTAAAACTGGTTAAAAATAGTATATTTTAAACAAGATATGCGATGTTTTTAATAGAATATCAAGATAGAATTAGAAAGTGTCAAAAGAATATTTCGGCACTTTCTTTTTTATTTAATAGGAAATTGCGCCTTAATGGCGCAACTTTGAATTAAAGGC
>CAMVNV010000064.1 GCA_947168935.1 uncultured Butyrivibrio sp.
CATTATAATTACAAAATCACAAATCACATTCGATTTCATATGATGCATTGACTGTATATGCTGCTATATTCTTTGCTCGATAAATACTTTTGGCTTATACGGGTAGGCCCGACACCGACTTACGTTCATGGGGAGAATTTTTAGTTAATGATTAATCTTGTGATATTTGGTAATTGAAGAAACGATTGCCCAGATACTGATAATTACCGCAGCAAATGGAAGAATCATATAATAGAAATAATCTTCATCAGACCAATAACTCCCGAACCATTCATAATATTTCATGTATCTTGAAAGTGTCACAAGTCCGTAAATAAGTAATACTATGCCGCCAACCAGTCTCCAGATGATTTTGTTAAAATCTTTATCATTTACTTTGGGTTTGGTGCTCTGGTTATTCTGACCATACTGGCTATACATAGGTGCCTGAGTAGAATAACTATTAGAGTCTGTGAACTGGCTTTGACTATATGCCGGTTGCTGAGTTTGTGTTACGCTCCCATAATGAACCTGTTGCTGAGTAGTATTATCTACTGGCAACTTGTACCCGCATTTGGGACAAAAAACTGAATCTTCTGGCAGATTACTGCCACATTTTGGACAAAACATATCATCTCCTCCTAATCATTTTAAAAGAGCGGCAGGAAATCCCGCCACTCTTTTTATTTACTTTTACTGAATACCAACCTTAGCCCATGCATCTGAAGGAACAAGTGCAATGTAGGTCTTTCCTGGATTAACTACAAGCTCAGCGCCATCTAATGTGTAGAACTTTGTAGCTCCTTCGAAAGTTGTCTTAACCCATGTTACAGGGATTACCATACCACCTGTGAGGTAATATCCAACATTAGTTCCGATGCAGTTATATACAAGGTATCCGTTCTGATCAAGAAGTGTGAAGTCACAATCCTGAAGGAATACGTTTGTAAATGAAACCTGCTGCTTGTCATCACCGTCTACTACAGGGCTTCCGAACTCATAGTAGTCATAAGAGTTTGTTGCAGCGTTGTATACGAACTGTGTTGAGTTGTGTGGAAATGGTACAGATACGTTTGTAGCAGGAGCTACACCTGCATCATCAGCAAGTGAGTTAGCACCAAATGTAAAGTGCTGACCTGTAGCCTGTGTATACTCTGCAGGATAACCAGCCTTAGCCATTCTTGTAGCAGCTTCACCAGCTACGCAGTATTCTGTGAATTCTCTGGCCTTACCATTAGGGATTCTTGAGAATCCGCCTGAAAGGTGGTTAAGACCTGTAGCATCAAAGTAAGGATAGATGTAGAATGGTCCACCATCATGGATAAGTACAGCATTGTATTCTGCTGCAAGCATGATATTAGTTGGTCTTGTGGAACGGATATTTCCGATTCTTGAAACAGTGTTGTAATCCTTGTACACAGCCATAAGACGTGTTACACGGTTGTTGTGAGTTGAGTTGATCATCTCATATACAACATCAGCTTCAGATAAACCATAGTGAGGGTTAGCTCTCTTATCGTTATCGATCATTACAGCGATAGGACGCTGATTCTCAGGAGCTGTTGTTGGCATTCCTGTGAGTTCGTTAATGCCAGCCTGAGCGCTTGCAGATGTGCCGTTTACAGCAAGTGAACCGATTGCAAGAACAGCAGTAAGTGCAGAAACAGAAACAGCTTGTATAAATTTGTTCTTTGAAATCATCATAGACCTCCTCATATTTAGATAAATTTATTATATCTAAAAGTGTGATATAGTAAAAGTGAATTTAGATTATCTATTCACAATTCGATTTAGTAAATGCCTTAAATCATGTAATATCCAAAAGCGCTGTCCGGACGAAGTGAAAGGCAAGCTTTTGGATATTACATGACTTAAGGTATAACTGCAACTTGGATGTGAATAGATAATCTGAAGCCAGCAAATATATTACGGGGGCTGTATGCTTAGATTTTCTTTAGGATCTTCCGGGTCCGGTAAAAGCCACAAATTATATGAAGAGATAATAAGACGAAGTGTAGAAGATAGTTCCAGGAACTATCTTATTATTGTGCCTGATCAGTTCACCATGCAGACGCAGATGGATATCGTTAAGATGCATCCTGATCAGGGCATCATGAACATAGATGTTCTTTCTTTTGGACGTCTTTCTCACAGAATTTTTGAAGAGACAGGAAAGCGTCATGAAGCTGTACTTGATGATGTAGGTAAGTCTCTTATCTTAAGACATGTAGCTGATCTTAACAAGGATGATCTTCCTGTGATCGGTTCATTTATGCACAGGGCAGGTTATATAGATGAAGTTAAGTCCACTATTTCAGAGCTTATGCAGTATGACGTCGGACCTGATGAACTTCAGACTTTGATAGATAACTGTGAGGCCAGAAGGTCACTTAAGGGTAAACTATCCGATTTAAGGCTCTTATATCAAAAGTTTAAAGAATATACAGAAGGTAAATATGTCACACCTGAAGAGACTCTTTCTTTTTTATGTAAGAGGCTTTCAAAATCAGAGCTTGTCAAGGATAGTGTTATTGTATTTGACGGATTTACCGGCTTTACGCCTATTCAGTACAGAGTCATCGAGGAGCTTTTGCTTATAGCAAGCGAAGTTGTTGTAACCCTTGAGATGGATGATGAGACTGATCCCTATAGCAATAAAATAAGCGAGCAGGAGCTCTTTTTCCTTAGTAAAAAGACTATTCAAAGTCTCCTTAAATGTGAGTGGAGAAGCTGTCAGAAGCTTGATCCCATGAACACTCCTGATTATGACAGGTGGAAGGAGTACAGGGACGAGCACAACAGCGACATTATTATAAAGGGCGAAAATGTAAGGCTTTTGGGCAATGCTCCCATGGCCTTTCTTGAACAGCACCTGTTCAGGTATAAGCCTGATACCTACAGGAGCGATCAGCTCCCGGCATCAGACAGCATAGTCATCGCAGGGTGTGCTGACCCTTCTGAAGAGGTGCGCCAGGCGCTTATCTTTATCAGTCGCAGGATCAAAGCAGACAGGGACCTTTTCTACAGGGATTTTGCCATTGTCTGCGGTGATCTTTCTACCTATGGAGAGAGGATCAAAAGAGAAAGCAATACTTTTGGTATACCTGTTTATATCGATGAAACGAAGGGGCTTAAGTTAAATCCCTTCATAGAATATATTAGAAGCGCTCTTGATATTGTAAGGACTGACTATAGCTACGAGACAGTCTTTCACTTCATGCGAAGCGGCATGATGGATTTTGATGATGATGATATCGACCTTTTGGAGAACTACGTAAGGTCTCTTGGAATTCGCGGGCATAAAGCCTGGGAAGATAATTTTGTGCGTCATCCAAGGTTCCGCAAGAAGACTAGCGATGAAGAGATAGTTCTTTTCCTTGAGAAGATGAATCTTATGAGAAAAGAGCTTGTGAACATGATAAGTCCTATCATGGAAAGCCACAAGAAGTCAGTTTTGGAGCTTTCTAAGGGCCTTTATGAGTTTATAAAAAGAGGCGATGCCTATTCAAAGCTTGAAAGGTATGCAAGGTACTTTGAACAGCAGGGGGACAACGTTAAGGCAGATGAGTACAGCCAGATCTATGGCAAGATCATGGATCTTTTAGATCAGGTGGCGTCTCTTCTGGGCGATGAGAAGGTTCCGATCAAGGAATATATGGAGATATTGGATGCGGGATTTAGCGAGATCGAAGTTGGTACGATCCCGCAGAACGTAGATACAGTAAGGGTTGGTGATATCGAAAGAAGCCGTCTTTCTGATATAAAGTATCTTCTGTTTCTTGGTGTTAATGATACGAATATCCCTAAGCATGCGTCTGAAGGTGGCATCTTGTCTGATATTGACAGGCAGTTTTTGAGTTCGAGGGCTCCTGATGTTGAGCTTGCACCATCTCCCCGCCAGCAGATGTATATTCAAAGGCTGTATCTGTATATGAACCTGACTAAGCCGTCCAGGCTTTTGTACATGTCTTATTCGGGGATTTCTGCAGATGGCAAGAGCATGAATCCTGCTTACCTTATAGGTAAGATCAAAGCTCTTTTCCCAGATCTTAAGGAAAGAAGGCCTGCTGAAGATCCTATAGACAAGCAGATCATGTCCCTTGAAGATGCTAAAACCTATGTATCTGAAAAGGCAAGGGACTATGCGGATGGCAATCTTACAGATGATGATGAAAAGAAGTTCCTGACTTTATATGAACTTTTGAAAAAAGAAAATCCGAAAGCGGCAGAAAGGATTAAAGAGGCGGCATTTCTCAGGTATCAGTATACGCCTCTACCTGCTATGCTGGCGGCTGCCTTATATGGCAACTTTTTGGAGAATTCTGTCAGTAGGCTTGAGACCTTTGCAGAGTGCTGCTATGCTCATTTTGTTAAGTACGGACTCAGGCTTGATGAAAGAAGTGAATACGACTTTGAAAGATCTGACCTTGGTAATGTATTTCATGGTGCGCTGGAGCGCTTTTCAGTCAAGCTTGAGGAAAAGGGCATAGAGTGGACAGCGTTTACAGATGAGCAGGGCCAAGAGCTTCTGGCTGAAGCTATAGATGAAGTAACCAAGGAGTATGGTGAAAATATACTGTATTCATCAGCAAGAAACAGGAATGCGGTTGACAGAATCTACCGCATCATCTGGCGTACGGTCAAGACTCTTCGCTATCAGCTTGGAAAGGGTGAATTTAAACCAGACAAGTTCGAGCTTGATTTTAAAGAGGCCGGCAATCTTGATGAGATCAATATCGCTCTGACTCCTTCTGAGGAAACAAGGATCAAGCAGAAGATGAAGCTTCAGGGCAGGATCGACCGCATGGACCTGGCATATGATGATGAGAACGTGTATGTCAAGATCATAGATTTTAAGTCTGGAAATAAAACTTTTAACATAGCATCAGTTTATTATGGCCTTCAGCTTCAGCTTGTAGTCTACATGAACTTTGCCATGGCTATGGAAAAAAAGCTTAATCCGGATAAGGAAGTCGTTCCTGGAGCAGTCTTGTATTACCATATCAATGACCCTATTGTGGAAGCTGAAGGAACTGGTAATGATCCTGAACTTATAAATAAAAAGATCATTAAAGAGCTTGTCAGTAACGGAATTATCAACGCTGATGAAAAGGTTATCGGTCTTCTTGACAGAGATATGGCTGCGGGTGCGACAGAATCTGACGTAATAAATGTAAGACGTAAGAAGGACGGCAGCTTTTACGCAAACTCTCAGATCATGGAGCAGGATTCCTATAAGATGGTCTCATCATATGTTAGACATAAGATCCGCGAGTATGGCAGAAGGATTCTTGATGGCGATATTGAGATCAATCCTTATGTTCAGGGCCCTAGAAGTGCATGTACTTACTGCCACTTCAGACCTATCTGCGGCTTTGATATGTCAACACCGGGCTTCCAGACAAGAGAACTTGATAAGCTTAATAAAGATGATGCTCTGGCTTTGATAAAAGAGGAATGTAAGAAGGCTGACGAGCAGTAAAGTTATTAGAAGAAATATTAGATAAATTATTAGATTAGTATAAGGAATCCAATTAAAATGGCAGAAGTAAAATTTACCAAAGAGCAGCAATCTGTTATAGATGCAAGAAACTGCAACATCCTTGTTTCTGCAGCAGCAGGATCAGGTAAGACTGCAGTTCTTGTAGAAAGAATAATTCAGCTTATTTCTTCATCTCAAGATGGTAAAGAACCAATAGATATAGATCATCTTCTGGTCGTAACCTTTACCCGTGCGGCAGCAGCACAGATGAAGGATAAGATAACTGCAGCAATAGCCAAAAGGCTCCTTCAAAACCCTGAAGATGCCCATCTTCAGAAGCAGGAGACTCTTATTCATAATGCCCAGATTACTACAATAGACTCTTTCTGTCAGTATATCATTCGTAATAATTTTAATGATATTGGTTTAGACCCTTCTTATAGAGTAGCAGATGAAGGTGAGATAAAGCTCCTGGAAGAGAGCGTTATGGCAGACTTCCTTGAAGCCAAATACGCTGAAGCTGATGAAGAGTTTTTGTACACATCAGAGTATTTTTCAAATGGATCAAATGATAAGATGCTTGAAGAGCAGATCCTTAGGCTTTATAAATTCTCTAAAAGTATGCCATGGCCTGAAGACTGGCTTAAAGACAGGGCCAGAGATTATGACATAGATGAAGACAGCTTTGATGACAAAGAGTGGCTTAAAGAGTATGTAGAATCAGTCAGGATAGATCTTAAAGAACTTGCTACAAGCATGCGAAGAGCGCTTGATATCTGCAATCAGCCAGATGGCCCCTACATGTACGGAGATCTTATTGAAACTGAAAAAGATATGATCATAAATGCTGGCAAAGCAGAAGATTATGAGTCATTAAGAAATGCAGTGAACCTTATTTCTTTTGACAGACTTTCAAGTAAAAGAGATGAGACCGTATCAGCTGACAAAAAAGAGATGGTCAAGTCCATAAGAGACGATGTTAAGAAAAATATCACTAACCTTAAGACTAAATATTTTGCTCAGGATAAAGAGACCATCATTGTTACAAGTATGCTTGCAGCAAGGGCTCTTAGGTGCCTTTCTGCGCTTGCTATTGAATTTACAAAAGAGCTTGATAACAAGAAGAAAGAAAAGAACGTCATTGATTTCAGCGATATGGAGCACTTCGCCCTTAATATCCTTGTAGATCATGACCCTGAGACAAGGAAGGATACGCCGACAGACGTTGCTGCCCAGTATAGAGAATACTATAAAGAGATCCTTATCGATGAGTATCAGGATAGTAACAGCGTTCAGGAGCTGATCCTGTCTTCGATCGCAGGTAATACAGAAGAAACCTATGACAGGTTCATGGTTGGTGATGTCAAGCAGAGTATCTATAAGTTCCGTCTTGCAAAGCCTGAAATATTCATGGAAAAGCTTGAAAGCTATGATAAGACTAAGGATGCACTTTTAAGAAGAATAGATCTTCACAGGAATTTCAGAAGTAGAAGAAGAGTCCTTGATTTTGTTAACTATATTTTCAGACGTATCATGGGATCTGATCTTGGTAAGGTTGCTTATGACCTTGATGCAATGCTTGTTACAGGAGCAGACTATCCTGATGAGCCTGAGGGCGAAGATTCTTTTGTCCCCGAGCTTATCCTTATTAACAGCGACGAAGATTCATCTAAAAAGGATAGCAGCTATAGTGACCAAAGTGAGATTGATATGGGCGATGATGGAGAAATCATCAACCCGGATATCTGGGGGATGGAAGATACCATAAAGCCTGGCCAGAAGCTGAATCCAAAACAAAAAGAAGCTATGGTCATCGCTTCAAGGATCAAAGAACTTGTAAGAAGCGGCCATGTATCTGATGGGAACGGCGGTTTTAGAAGCATTCACTATAGCGATATAGTAATACTCCTTAGAACAACCCTTTCATGGGACGATACCTTTAGAAAGATTCTTGAATCAGAAGGTATACCTGCCTATGTTGAGTCAAGAACGGGATATTTTGCTGCAATAGAAGTGGCAACCCTCCTTAACTATCTAAGGATCATAGATAACCCCCTTCAGGACATTCCTCTTGCATCCGTTATGCACTCAGCTTTCGGGCGCTTTACAGATGAGGATATGGCAAGGATCAAAGCCTTCACCTGTGGCATAATGAGGGAAAAGGAAGAGGAGATACCAGTAACTTTCTATGAGCACCTTTTGTATCTGGAAAAAATAATAGCAAATAGTACAAGTTTAGAAGATAGTAAAGATACTGCATTTCCAGTTACCGATACTATCATTGAACTTGCAAAAAGAGTGCAGAAGTTCCTTGAGGAGCTTCGAAGCCTTAGAAAGAAAGCTGTGTACATGCCAGTTCACGAGCTTCTTGAATACATAATAGACAACACAGGTTATAGAAACTACGTAGCAGCAATGCCTGCAGGCACAAGAAGACGTGCCAATATAGACATGCTCCTTGAAAGAGCATCCTCTTTTGAAAACACAAGTTTCAAGGGCCTTTTTAACTTCATTCGTTATATCGAAGAGCTTGAAAAATACGAAGTAGATTTTGGTGAAGCTAATGTAATAGATGAAAATGCAGACGTCGTGCGCATTATGAGTATCCATAAGAGTAAAGGACTTGAGTTTCCTGTAGTATTCGTTGCAGGAACAAACAAGAAATTCAACCAAAGGGATACTAATGCAGATGTCCTTTTAGATGAAGATCTTGGAATAGGCTTAAAAGTGGTCGACCTGGACCTTAGAGTTAAGGCCAATACTCCAAGACGCATAATGCTGTCTGACAGAATGAAAAGAGAAAGCCTTGGCGAAGAGCTAAGAGTCTTGTATGTTGCCCTTACAAGAGCAAAAGAAAAGCTCATTATTACTGGCAGCGATGATTCCTTCGCTAATTTTATCAAAAACGAACAGTACCTTGCTTTTAATAAAGGTCCCAACGAGCAGGAACAGCTCCTTCCCCTTTCATCAAGGAAGGCTACTAACTACCTCACTCTTATACTGAGCGCCATGATGGGACATCCCGCGATGAAGGAAGCTGCTCAAATCCTTGATGTAGATGTAAGCCTTATTGGATACGATAACATAGAAGTAATGGATTCTGAGAGCTGTAAATATGAGCCTGATAAAGCGGCTATGATCGTGCCTCCTGCCAAGATAAGCGTAGTTGATGCATCAACCATCACATCCCTATCGTTAAAAGAGCAGGTAGACAGTGCTATTAGGAAAGATAAGCTGGAAGGCGGAATTAAGACATCTGATTTAGACGAAGACCTTATGAAGAGCCTTTCGGATAACTTTGAATACGAATATTCTCATAAGGAATATGCTGATCTTTATACCAAGACCACAGTATCTGAGCTTAAAAAAGCTTCTTTTACCGAGGAAAAAGAGCCTGATACCAGACTTATAAAAACAGAAGATGAAGAAATAGTACCTAGATTCATCTCAGATAAGGAAGAAAAACTCTCCGGCGCAGGAAGAGGAACAGCCTACCACCGCGTTATGGAACTACTTGATAACGACATATTCTCAAAAGATAGTATTAATGTAAAAGATATACTAGATTTTCTTGAGAAAAAAGAAGTCGAAGGAAGAATGGACCAGGATAGCGTTAAGAGTATATTTGCTAAAGACATCATCCATTTCTTTGAAACAGACCTTGGAAGAAGATATAAAGAAGCAGCTCGTAGTGGTAACCTTCAAAGAGAACGCCAGTTCATGATGGGAATCCCTGCTAAAGAACTGTCCGAAAACCTCCCAGATGGAGAGATAATGCTCATACAGGGTGTAATAGATGCATGGTTTGTAGAAGACGACCAAATAGTTCTTGTAGACTACAAAACTGACCACGTTAAGGAAGCTTCAGACCTAACCAAACGCTATAAAGTCCAGATCGATTATTACACAAGAGCCCTTGAACGCATGACACACCTGAAAGTCAAAGAACGCTACCTATATTCCTTTGCTTTAGGTGAGAGCGTAAGCATATAGCCCCAACACATGCAATGCATAGAGCGGAAATCAGGCAAGAGTATGCCTAATGCATAGAATATATAACTGGAAGGAATAAATATTTTAGTTGCAAAAGACGAAAGGTCGTCCACAGCCCCTACGGCTGAGGGCGACCTCGTTCAGTTTACAACAAATAATTTATGATGCCAGTTTGTTTAATACGATTCTCTTTGAATCGGATTCGTTGGCTGCAACTCTGATCGAGTTAAGACTCTTTCTTACAGTTGGGATCAGAAGCACTGCAAATGTGATAGCTGCCTCTGTGATGATATAAAGACCATTATATCCAAATGAGTAAACCCACACATTCTGCCCTTCCGGCGCATACATTCCAAAGAAGATAACACCTGAAAGAACTGCAAAAGTCATACGGCCGGCTATACCTATTAAATATCCTGTATACAATCCGTATTTCTTGGTGCTTGTAAGACCAGAAAGTCCCAGAGCCATGAAAGCAAATACATAATCAAAAAGAAGCTGCGGAACGCTTACGATATAAGGATCTACGATCATCTGAAGAAGACCATATGCAAGACCTGCCATAAGACCACTTCTAAGACCATAGACATAGCCCACGAAGCAAACAAAGAACATGGATAAAAGAGTTACGGATCCGCCCTGTGGCAACTTGATGATCTTCACATTTGAAAGTACAAATGCGACTGCTATGCACATAGCTGATACAACAAGCTGACGAGTGCTGAACTTGTGCTCATTCTTGGTGTTTTTGAAAAAGCATGCGACAATTACTGCGGCAAGCAGTAAAACTGCAAATAAAGTGTAGCCGGCAGTAGTTAGTGAATAAGTGGTTTCGCCTTCATAAGTTACGGCATTAAAGAATAGTGACATTGAATATCCCTCCTTGCAGCATTAGCTGTAAAATATTAGATTTTTGAATATGCACAAGGGAAACATTCGTTACAGGTAGATGTAACCTAAAGCTGGTACATAGTAACGAACAATCTGCAGACATCGCAGAAATAAGATAAAAACGCTTCCTTACGCCGGTATTACCCGGTTCAAGTAATAAGGGTCGAGATTCATACGCATCTAAATACTTAAGAACCTCTTCTCAGCAAAGCTCCCCTAGCAGATATTCAATTCTTTAACTGCATTTAATCTAGCACAGAGCCAGGTTTAATGCAAGGACGTTTTTTTCTAAAAATAATTGCTTGTACCCCTATTAGTGAAAGTCAAAAATTAAGGAAAAACCGTATATTTTGGAAGAAGTGCACAAAGAACAACTAAACAAATTATGCATTTTAAATAAAATGGCTATTGCTAGGAACTGTCATTATATCGTACATTTAATTATACGTGTTGACTATTGTTCATTTATGGCTTCTTTTATTGCTTCAAGAAGTCATAACCAAAATAACAAACTCCAGGAGAATACGAATGCTGAAGTATGTATTATTTGATCTTGATGGCACATTAACAGATTCCGGTCTTGGCATTACCAAGGCTGCGCAGTATGCGCTTAAAGACCAGGGAATAGATGAACCCGACATCTCTAAACTTGGGTTCTTTGTAGGTCCTCCGCTTAATAAGACCTTTATGGAGCATTACGGAATGGACGAGAAGCATATGCTCAGAGCTGTAGACAAGTTCCGTGAATACTACAACCCTATTGGAGTATACGAAAATAAGCCTTATGAGGGTGTTGAAGATATGCTTAAAGCTTGCCACAATGCAGGACTTAAGCTTGCTATTGCTTCGAGCAAACCTCAGGTAATGGTATACAAAGTACTTAACCACTTTGGTCTTACATCATATTTTGATGTGATCATTGGAAGTGAACTTGATGGACGTCGTACCGATAAGAACGAAGTCGTTGAAGAAGCTCTTAGAAGACTTATGGCCAATGCCGATGAAACAGCCATGGTCGGTGACAGATGCTACGATATGGTCGGAGCATGCAATCATGACCTCATGGCTATTGGCGTAACATACGGCTATGGTACATATCTCGAGCTTAAGAATGCAGGAGCAGAGAAAATCGTTGATACAGTACAAGATCTTAAGAATTGTCTGCTTGCTTCCTGCGGTGCACTTCAGAAGTGCTGCTGATATATTCAGCATATTTGTTTACATCTTTTTTCTTTAATTTAGCTACAATCTTGGTACCTTCTGGAAGGTATTCAGTGTTTATGACTTCACATCCATCATTGATGGCAGCCAGAATGCTGCCCTTTGAATATGGGATGAGAAGCTCACATTCCTGACTTCCCTCCAGGAGGACTTTGTCTATTAGGGACAAAAGTTCTTCAGTTCCAATATCCTTGGCAGCGGCCATATAAATTCTATGATCACGTACATAAGGAAGCTGGACCATGGTGGTTCCGGCTTCATCTGCTATATCGGATTTGTTGAAAACATATATTTTTGGTATTTCTCCGGCTCCGATCTCAGCAAGAGTCTTGTCTGTGACTTCCATATGCCTTGAATGGTCAGGATCGGAAAAGTCGATTACTTCCAGGAGAAGATCGGCATACTTGATCTCTTCGAGGGTTGATCTGAAGGCCTTTACAAGAGTTGTTGGAAGGTCATCTATAAATCCTACAGTATCTGATAGAAGAAAAGACCTGTGACCTGCAGGAGATATCTTTCTTATGGTAGTGTCAAGGGTTGCAAAGAGCATATTCTGCTCAAGAACCTTCTTTTCTTCGGTATTACCATCAGCAAAGTCATTAATTAGATGGTTCATGATAGTGGATTTACCGGCATTAGTATATCCAACAAGGGCAACCTTTGGAACAGAAGAGGATAGCCTCTTGCTCCTCTGGGTAGAACGCTCTTTATTGACAGCTTCAAGCTCTCTTCTAAGTTCTGCCAGGCGATGCTCTATGTGTCTTCTGTCAAGCTCGAGCTGCTTCTCACCTGCACCTTTACTTGATTTTGAACCGCTGGCTCCGCCCTGTCTTGTAAGACCTGTTCTCATATGGGAAAGTCTTGGAAGAAGGTACTGAAGTCTTGCTGATTCTACCTGGAGTCTTGCTTCTCTTGTACGTGCCCTGTTTGCAAATATCTGAAGAATAAGGGCAGTTCTGTCTATAACTTCCCGGTCCAGGATCTTTTCAAGGTTTCTGATCTGCATGGGGGAAAGTGTCTGATTGAAGATAACAGCATCTGCATCGTCATATTCGATACGGGTCTTTATCTCTTCAACCTTACCGCTACCAACAAAAGTGGCCTGCGTAGGAGCCTCAGCATTCTGAGTCACAACAGCGCAGACCTTCATTCCTGCCGCTTCAGATAGACCTCTTAATTCAAGCATTGAACTTGCAAAGAGGTCTTCGTCGCGATCTGTATTGAGTCCAACCAGTACAACAGTTGGCTTTTTTTCTACTTGTTTGATTTCTATCATTATAAAAGCTGAATTCCGTTCTCTGCGCATTCTTTCTCGGTCTCGAGTGGCCAGAGAGAGCTCTGGACTTCACCTATATGAGCCTTGCGCAGGAAGAACATACATATACGTGACTGTCCGATACCACCACCGATTGTATAAGGCAGCTCCTTATCAAGAATAGCCTTCTGGAAAGGAAGCTGTGCACGCTCTGTGCAACCAGCCTTTTCAAGCTGAGTCTTAAGAGAGTTCTCATCTACACGTATACCCATTGATGAAAGCTCAAGTGCGATATCAAGTACAGGATAATATACAAGAATATCTGCGTTGAGTTCCCAGTCATCATAATCAGGAGCACGACCATCGTGAGGCTCGCCCGATGCAAGCTTATCACCGATCTTCATGATACATACAGCACCTTTAGCTTTAGTGATGTAGTATTCACGTTCCTTGGGAGTATATTCAGGGAACATATCTTCGAGTTCCTGAGTAGTAATAAAGAAGATATCGTGTGGAAGAATCTCTTCAATGTAATCATACTGAATTGAAAGGAACTTCTCTGTCTTTCTAAGGATCTTATAAACCTGACGTACTGTTTCCTTAAGGTAGTCAAGGTTACGGTCTTCCTTGCGGATAACCTTTTCCCAATCCCACTGGTCTACAAAGATTGAATGAATATTGTCGGTCTCTTCGTCGCGACGGATAGCATTCATATCTGTATAAAGACCTTCTTCAACATTGAAACCATATTTTTTAAGAGCAAAGCGCTTCCATTTTGCAAGAGACTGAACGATTTCTCCTGTATGATCCTTGTCATTGAGAATATCGAATGCTACAGGACGCTCAACACCATTAAGATTATCGTTAAGTCCTGATGTAGGATCTACAAATAAAGGAGCTGAAACACGCTGAAGATTGAGACGTGCTGACAGCATACTCTGGAAAAAGTCTTTAACTGTTTTGATTGCAACCTGTGTATCATGGAGACTAAGCTCAGAATGATACTCTTTTGGGAATTTAAGCTTTGCCATATTGGTATATACCTTTCGATTTTTGCATAAAAAAACTACTTTCTTATTAAAACTCTTTTTTTTATTCATTTCAAGTAAAAATTGCTTCAATATAGAAGAAACGAAAGGGTTAAGGAGGTTTGCGCAAAGTTGCGCATGTTTTAAAACAATCTTTTTATGAATCTGCTTGCTAAAAATCACAAAAAATAATCATAAGTTAACGGAAAAATGTTAATTATATATATACTGATGATTATTTTTGAGCATTTTCGAGCGCGTTTGCACCATATTGAGCATAAAGTTTGTGCACTTTTTAGGCCCTTAAAGGCTTTACAATTAGCATCCATGCTATATAATAAACAGGAATTGGACGAGGAATAGTAATTAACAATTCGATTTTTAGTTAGGTTTTCATAAGTAACACCTGGAGGCATACATTTTTTATACAGAAATACAGGTTGTGAAAACTGGTTTTGCATGATATACGGATCTGGCAATACCGTATACAGAAAGGAAGTTGAAATAATGGTTACAGAGAGAATACAGCATGTTATAAAGTTATCACCTGCAGAGGTTAAGGATTTCGTAAGAGCAGCAGAGAAGTGTGACTTCGACGTTGATATCTCTTATGGTCACGTAGTAGTTGATGCTAAGTCTATCCTTGGAATTCTTGGCCTTGACCTTACAAGAAAGCTTACAGTTAGCTTCTTTGGTAAAAACGAAGCATTCGAATCTTACCTTGAATCTTTCGCAGTATAAGATGATAGAGAAGTAAGACTTCTCTATCATTAGATGTCAAAATATCAAGATTTTTTGACATCAGAAATTCGCCAAAACAATAAATCGTTTTGATATCAGAAAAGCGCATATATATAAAGGCTCTTCGTGGTATAATCCATGAAGGGTCTTTTTTTATACCCCTTAGACATTTATAAAGATTAGAGGACAGTAATGCAGATCAATATTTCTGTTAGAGGCCTTGTGGAATTCATCTTAAGACAGGGTGATATAGACAATCGTATACATACATCAGCTGAAAATGCCATGCTTGAAGGGGGAAGGATCCATCGTAAGATCCAGAAGATGCAGGGCACTAATTATCATGCAGAGGTTCCTCTTTCTTACAATATCCATACATCTAAATATGATCTTATTATCGAAGGCCGTGCAGACGGAATAGAAGAAGGCGATCCGGTTGTTATTGACGAGATCAAGGGTACATATAGAAATCTTGATCACATGGAAGAACCTGTTCCTGTTCATCTTGCTCAGGCCAAGGTCTATGCAGCCATATACCTTATCCAGAACAGCCTTGAGCAGATCGGTGTCAGGATGACCTACTGCAGCCTTGAAACTGAAGAACTCAAGTATTTTAACTATACATATTCTGCGTCTGAGATCGTAAGCTGGTTTGACGAAGTAGTAGCAAAATACAAAGTCTTTGCTGATTTTGAAGCAGAGTGGAGCAGTATACGTACCAGCTCTATCAAAAGCTGTAATTTCCCTTTTCCCTACAGAAAGGGGCAAAAGGAGCTGGCTTCAGGTGTCTACAGGACTATCGTCCATGGCAAAAAGCTCTTCCTTGAAGCTCCAACAGGTACAGGCAAGACCATTACAACTGTGTTCCCGTCTATTGCAGCAATAGGTCAGGGAAAAGCAGAAAAGCTTTTTTACATGACAGCTAAGACTCTTACAGCAGCTGCAGCTTCTGATACCTTCCAGCTTCTTAGAAGAACTCAGAAGCTTAGATTTAAAACAGCGGTTATTACTGCCAAGGATAAGATATGTCTGTCTGCAGAAAAAGAATGCAATCCTGAGAAGTGTCCATATGCCAAGGGGCACTATGACAGGATCAATGAAGCCATGCTTGATATGATGGCCAATGAAGATAATTACAGCCGCGACACTATCCAGTACTATGCAAGAAAGCATATGGTGTGTCCTTTTGAGCTGTCACTTGATATAAGTCTTTTTGCAGATGGTATTATCTGTGATTACAACTATGTCTTTGATCCTTTCGTGTATCTCAAGCGCTATTTTGCTGAGAATAAGAAGGGAAGTTATATCTTTTTGATAGACGAAGCCCATAATCTTGTGGACAGGGGCAGAAGCATGTACAGCGCAGATCTTAAGCTTTCGCCTCTTCAAAATCTCAAGGATATGCTGGACTCTGTATATGTTCCATTTAAGGGACATATGACAGCCCTTTATAATCAGCTTGTATCTATGTCTGATTCTGACAGGCCCCAGATGCTTGATACCATAGAGCCTCTTGTCGTAATGGCAGACAGGCTCTCCACATCCATATCTTCATATCTGGATGATGTATCAGATGGTCCTTATCACGACGAGATAGTGGATTATTATTTTGAGCTTTCAAGATTCCTTACTATATATGACAAGCTTGATGATCATTACAGGATATATCAGGAATGGGACGAGGTTGAAGGCTTCAGGATAAGGATGCTGTGCGTCAATCCTTCGGAAAATCTTGGGGCATGTATGTCAGCAGCTGTATCCACAATACTCTTTTCTGCCACCTTCCTTCCAATCCAGTATTACAAGGAGCTTCTTGGAGGAACGGATGAAGATTTCGAGATGTATTCAAGCTCCAGCTTTGACCCTTCCAAAAGATGCCTCGTTATAGCAAGAGATGTAACAAGCCGCTATGCAAAAAGAGGTCCTGAACAGTATGGCAGGATAGCAGACTATATACACAAGATCGTGTCTGAAAAGCGTGGCAATTATATGGTCTTTTTCCCATCCCATGCCTTCCTTGAAGAAGTCTATGAAGTGTACCTGTCTAAATATGCAGAGATTGACGGCGCCCAGGTGCTTGCCCAGGGAAGTAACATGTCTGAAGAGGAAAGGGAGATGTTCCTTGATATGTTCTCAGAGGGTAATAGTGTCAATCTTGGGGATCTTATCAACATGGACGTTGATATTGAAGACGACAGAGTTGTTATCGGCTTCTGTGTTATAGGCGGAATCTTTTCAGAAAGTATTGATCTGAGAAAAGACTCTCTTATTGGCTCCATAATAATTGGATGCGGAATACCTCTTGTATGTAATGAGCGTGAAGTACTAAGACATTATTTTGATGAAAATGGAAGAGACGGCTATGACTTTGCATACAAGTACCCAGGTATGAACAAAGTACTTCAGGCAGCCGGCCGTGTCATAAGAACAGAGGAAGATACCGGAGTAGTGGCACTTATGGATGACAGATTCCTTCAAAGCGGCTACAAGGCGCTATTTCCAAGGGAATGGACAGATATAGAAACAGTTACGACCGATACGGTCAATTCCAAGATTGAGGAGTTTTGGGCCAAAATAAGCCATTGTCAGGACTTGTAGAAAACTATAGCGATATAAATCATAAAAATCAGCAAATGGGTTAACATAAACTTTTTTTGACAAGACATATGTTAACCATACAATTGTGTAAAATTGTTTGAATTTTTGCAAAAAAAGCATCTATGAAGGCACAAAAGTAGTTAAAAGATCATGAAACTGACACCTGTGTCTATGTGGATAACTCCGTGGAAATTGGGGATATTTTAAAAAACGAGTTTCAGAAACCGCATAAAACTGCCATGTTGGTATACTTATGAAATACCGTTAAACGCGTAATGGATTTTGGAACAAGAACTGGTGCGGTCAATGGAATTATGTAAACCAAAAAATGTGTGACACACCTGTCATTTTTGTGATGAAATGAGATTTTTATTTTTTGATAGGATTTATATCTGTGATCAATAAAACTTGACAAGTCCTATTCAAGTGTTAATATAAAACTAATTTTATAAAGTGGCGATAAGGAAGAGGAGTAAGATTACAGACACTCAACAGAGAGCATTTGATAGGGTGGAAAAATGCGTGCTGTCGTATTCTGAAGGTAGCTTCTGTACATTGTACATAGAAATACATCCGTGTATTTCTGAACATGTACTATATACATCCTGTATCATGTACATAGAAATACATCCCTGTATTTCTAAACATGTACGAGATACATCCTGTATCTTTGTACATAGAAATACATCCCTGTATTTCTGAACATGTATCTAAATATGTACTAGCCGGATTGCTCAGAAAGTATTTTTAAAATACAAAGGTAGTCCCGGGTGCACTCCGTTACAGGCTAAATGAGCATAGATCTTTAATTTTGATCTATGGAATCAAGGTGGTACCGCGTTTATGACGCCCTTGGCCGACAATGTCCGGCCGAGGGCTTTTTTATTTCTATCAGAAAGCCAGGCGGTGGACAAAACCTCACAATGTCATAAGAAAGGAAGAAACCATGAAAAAAGAACTGGCAAAGAATTATGATCCTCAGGGTATTGAGAATCGTCTTTACAGCAAATGGGAAGAAAAGAAGTATTTCCATGCAGAAGTTGATGAAACCAAGAAACCATTCACAATTGTGATCCCACCCCCAAACATCACAGGACAGCTCCATATGGGACATGCCCTTGATAATACAATGCAGGATATCCTTATCAGATATAAGAGAATGGAAGGATACAATGCACTCTGGCAGCCTGGAACAGACCATGCGTCAATCGCTACAGAGGTTAAGGTTATAAATGAGCTCAAGAAGCAGGGCATTACCAAGGCTGACCTTGGACGTGACGGCTTTCTTGAGAAGTGCTGGGACTGGAGAAAAGAGTACGGCGGACGTATCGTAAAACAGCTTAAAAAGCTCGGTTCTTCATGTGACTGGGACAGAGAGCGCTTTACAATGGACGAAGGCTGCAACAAGGCAGTTACAGAAGTATTTGTAAAGATGCATGAAAAAGGATACATCTACAAGGGCAAGAGAATGGTTAACTGGTGTCCTGTATGTAAGACTTCTATTTCAGATGCGGAAGTTGAATACAAGGAGCAGGCAAGCCATTTCTGGCATATCAAGTATCCTCTTGTTGAGGACGACGGAAGTGTTTCTACTACTAAGTTCCTTGAGTTTGCTACAACACGTCCTGAGACTATGCTTGGTGATACAGCTGTAGCTGTAAACCCTGAAGATCCTAGATATAAAGATTATATTGGCAAGAATGTAATGCTTCCTATTATCAACCGTCCTATTCCTGTAGTTGGCGATGAGCACGCTGATATGGAATTTGGTACTGGTGTAGTTAAGATCACTCCTGGTCATGACCCTAACGACTTTGAAGTTGGTAAGCGTCATAACCTTGAGGTTATCAACGTACTTAACGACGATGCTACTATCAACGAAAATGGTGGTAAGTTCCAGGGTATGGATCGTTATGAAGCTAGAAAGCTCATTGTTGAAGAACTCGACAGCATGGGACTTCTTGTTTCTATAGAAGATATGACTCATAACGTAGGAACTCACGACAGATGTGGTGAGACAGTTGAGCCTATGGTTAAAGACCAGTGGTTCGTTAAGATGGACGAGCTCATCAAGCCTGCAGTTAAGGCTATTGAAGATGGCGAGATCCAGCTTATTCCTAAGTCTATGGAAAAGACATATTATAACTGGACCAACAACATCAAAGACTGGTGTATTTCACGTCAGCTTTGGTGGGGACACAGAATCCCTGCATGGTACTGTGATGAGTGCGGCGAGATCGTTGTTGCCAAGGAAGCACCAACAGTATGTCCTAAGTGCGGATGCCAGCATCTTACACAGGATCCTGACACACTTGATACATGGTTCTCATCAGCTCTTTGGCCATTTGAAACTCTCGGCTGGCCTGAGATCACAGAGGATCTTAAGTACTTCTATCCTACAGATGTACTTGTAACAGGCTATGACATTATCTTCTTCTGGGTTATCAGAATGATATTCTCGGGATATGAACAGATGGGCAAGCGTCCGTTCCACACCG
>CAMVNV010000065.1 GCA_947168935.1 uncultured Butyrivibrio sp.
AGTTTTTATTTTGTTTCTGGGCTTTGCTTATTTTTTGCGGATAAGCTGTTATGATCCACCGTCTTTTATCCGCAAGTCTTTATACACTCCCTAGGCTTTGCTTATGTTTTTGC
This sequence comes from uncultured Butyrivibrio sp., assembly GCA_947168935.1. Classification (GTDB taxonomy): domain Bacteria; phylum Bacillota; class Clostridia; order Lachnospirales; family Lachnospiraceae; genus Butyrivibrio. The sequence continues at coordinate 114 of CAMVNV010000065.1, forward strand.
GGATAAGCAGTTATGATTCACTGTCTTTTATCCGCAAGTTTTTTATTATTATTCTGGGATTTGCTTATTTTTTGCGGATAAGCTGTTATGATTCACTGTCTTTTATCCGCAAGTCTTTATACAACCCCTAGGATTTGCTTCTTTTTTTGCGGATAAGCTTTTATGATTCACTGTCTTTTATCCGCAAGTTTTTATACACCCCTCAGGATTTCCAAGTGAATATCTTTAATTACATTTCCATCAAAGTCATAAATTGAGAATACATCATCTTCCAGAATCGCGTAGCTGTTAGGGTTGCCGCCTTTAGGAATTGCGACAGAGCCCGGATTAAGATGGTAATAGAAACTGTTGGTATGGCTGCTATTGCAATTATTACTGTTATTATTACTGTTATTATTGCTGTTATTATTGCTGTTATTATTACTGTTATTATTGCTATCGTTATTGATATTTTTATCGATATTGCTATCACCAGTTTCAACCTTAAGCGGTAGCTTCTCGCATACAGGCAGATGCGTATGTCCATGAAGGAGGATGTCTCCTGACATTATCGGAGGGAGCTTTTCTTCATTGTAGAGGTGGCCGTGGGTTGCAAAGATCGTGTGATCTTCAAGAGCGAGGATCGCATAGTCTGCAAGGACTGGGAATTCAAGCACCATCTGGTCGACTTCTGCTTCACAGTTGCCGCGGACAGCCCACACGCGGTCTTTGATCGAATTCATAAGTTCTATTACTTTCTTTGGTTCATAATCTTTTGGAAGGTCATTTCTTGGTCCGTGGTAGAGGATATCTCCAAGGCATATCATGCGCTTTGCGCCTGATGCTTCAAATCTGTCCATCATCTTATCAGCCCAGTAATATGAGCCATGTATATCACTCGCAACAAAATATCTCATATAAAACCTCCAAAAAATTTTTATTTAAAAAATTTTAACCCAGAAACTTTAGAATTCATGCGGGTTTCTTAGACTCTCAAATTCTTTTGACAAAAATAATCATTTTTATGATAGATGTGATGATTACTCTTTTGTTATTATAGCGGACGTGCTTTGCATTTACCAATGTAAATGCTTACACAAAATATGAATTTATCCTATGGTGCTAGGAACCATGTGCTTTTTCGGTCTCAAAAAATCATAGATAAATTAGGAAATGCAGGTATTTTATGAAAAGGTTTTCACAAAGTAAAAGGCTTCAGAGTTTTATTCTTGCAGCAATGCTTAGCATGACGCTTCTTGGCGGCAGTGTTGTTACAAGTATGGCTCAGGAAAGCACAGATAACGTGGCAAACGAAGTAACTGATGCATCAGATGAAAACAATTCTTCATCCGATAACTCATCTAATGACTCTACTACAGATGTTACTTCTGCTGAAAATGACGATGCATCATCTGATAATACTGTATCTAACCCTTCTTCTAACGAGAGCACTGTTTCAATTGATGCAGGTGAAGCAAATTCAGATGAATCTGATAGTGAGAAGTCAGGTGAAAATAATTCTTCTACTGGCTCTACTGAAAGCGAAGATCAGACATCTGATGACAAAAAAGATAAGGCTTCATCAAACGAAGAAGCTAACAGCAGCACTTCATCAAGTGTTGATGTATCAAAGGCTGGCGAAGCTTCCTGGGATTTTACAAGCACAGGAATAAACGCTGCAATTGAGTACTCTGCAACTGCTAAGACTCTTTTCTATAATAATCTTTACATTGATGCCAGCGCCAGTGGTGCTAAGTACAATGGAACAACTTCCAACGGCGCTAACGGCTGGGGACAGTTCAATGCGGGTACTGTTATTTATTTTGCAGTTCCGGAAAATTCAGAAATTACTCTTCTTTCATATTATGACAACAAGAGCAGAATGACTTTATCCTGCGATGGTGAAGAGCTTACTTCAAATGTTACAGGTAATAGCAATCCCTATTCTTTCACCTACGAATATAAGGGTGATAAGGCCGCAGTTCTTAAGCTCACTATTAACGAGAACAATACATATTTAAGAAGTCTTACAGTTTCTAAGAAAGCTGAAGAGCCTGAAGAAACTGTTGAGCCAGAGACAATCAGCTACATGGACAAATTCTCTTTTCCTGTAGAGCACAAGTCATGGGACTTCACTGATTATGATAAGGCTAACCACACAAGTTATCAGAAAAATGCCGGAACATATGACGATCTCTACATCGACGCTACAGCAGGTAAGTTCGACCCTAGAGAAAACGGCGGCAAGGACGATGCTCAGGTAAACGACAAAACTCTTATCGTAGTTCCTTTCAACAGAGCAGGTACTCTCAAAGTATCTTATGTAGGTGATGGATCTTTTCTTGCAGATGAAAAAACTCCTCTTTCATCTGGTGATACTTATGAATACACAGGCTCAGGCTATGGTTATGTAACTCTTCTTACACAGGGTCAGTTATATCTTTACAGCCTTGAGATCGAATATCCTGCATCTGCTCTTGATGACAGGGGTAACGGCGAGATCCATGTATGGGATTTTGGCGGCAAGGCTGCAGGCATCGAGGATTCTACTAACGAGATCACTATGAGCGATATCACTAATATCAGCTCTATAGGTGACTACACAGACAGCAAGGGAAGCGTTAAGACATCCAGCGTAACATCAAACACATCTGTATCTTTCGGTGACCTCACTCTCCATATGGGAAAAGGTGACAGATTCTATACAGCAGAAAGCATTTCAGGTAAGACATATCAGGCTACTTCCAAGAAGGGTATCTACACTTTCGAGGATGGCTACACATCAGCAGGTTACTACTATGGTAATGGTAAGACTTCTATGAAAAAAGGAGCTCCTACCGCAAGATATATCATAATTGCAAACGTAGAAGAAGGTGATACTTTCACGATCTATATGGGTGTAAAGTTCAGCTCTTCAAGCGCAAATACCCAGGAAACAGCTCACTTCAAGTCTGAAAGCGGCAAGCAGGACGAAAGCTTCACTCTTTCTTCAGGAGCTCCAGGAGTATATACATTTACTGCGACAGAAAATGGTACTTATACAATTTATGCTGAGAACACAAACGGTGGTAAACCCGACTTCTACAGAATCGTTAAGAGCAAGGGAAGTGCAAATGTTCTTTCCGGAACAATAAGCTTTGACGACTGCAAAGCTCTTAAAGACGGCTATAAGCTTCTTTTCACAGATGCAGATGATGAAAATACATCAGTATACGCTGATATCGATTATGAGACAAAACGCTATGCTGTATATGTTAAGGATGGTCATTCTTACAAGATCAGCATCGAGGGTCCTGTTGGATATACTGTAAGCAGTGCTACTTCAAGTGCTAAAGCTTCCGAAGACTCTCATGACATCACTATCATCAAGGCTTCTACAGTTTCTGTATCCGGTGAGGTAACAGGAATTGAAGATAGCTATATAGATGAGCACAAGTCACAGATAACATTTACTGATTCTAATAAAAACAAAACTTCTGCTAAACTTTCAAAAGATGGATCTTATGAAGGCATAAATATCGAAGCTGGCGTAACATATACAGTTTCTCTTACAGATTGTCCTGATTATGAGATAACTTCTGCTAACGAGATTTCTGTTTCTGAAGATACCAAGAACGTTAACTTCGAAGCAGCACTTATAAACACATACAAGGTATCAGGCGGATTCATAGGACTTCCTAAGGACGCTGACCTTGGAACTCTTACTTTTGTAAACACAAAGGACAAGACAGAATACGAAGCAACTATTCTTGAAGATGGCACTGGCTATGAAGTATCTCTTCGCGACGGAACATATAAGGCCATGGTATCAAACAAGTCTTATTCAACTGCTACTACAGTTACTGTTGACCAGAAAGATACAGTAAGAGATCTCTATTTTGCCAAAGAAAAATCTGACATCGTAGTTGGCGATGAAGAACATGTATACGTTGGATATACAGATGGCAGAGAATTTAACTTCGATACAGTTCAGGATGCTATTGATGCTATCACTGACACAAGATCTAATTCAGAAAACAGAGTAACTGTTCACATCAAAGAAGGCACATACAGAGAACAGGTTGTTATAAACACTCCTAATGTAACTCTTAAGGCTGGCGGCAACGTAACTCTTACATGGTACTACGGTATCGGTTATACCTACTATAGTGCAAAAAATGGATACTACAACGAAGAGGCTGCTTACAACAAGGCTTCAAAGGGCTCTGTAAGTAAGTGGGGCGCTTCAACTTATATCAAGTCTAAGGCAACTGGCTTCAAGGCTGATGGAATCACATTTGAGAACTCCTTCAATCTCTATGTTACTGACGAAGAGATCGAGGACGGCGTAACACTTAATACTGCTGCATACTCAGATTCTAAGGTTGCTTTTGTAAGAACAAAGGATTCTGACGTTACAAGCGTAGCTGCTACAGAGAGAGCTACTGCTCTTGCTATCGAAGCTGCTGATGCAGAATTCAACAACGTAACAGTACGTGGAAGCCAGGATACACTTTATACAGGCCCTGGTACTCGCGGATACTTCACTAACAGCCACATTTCAGGTAACACTGACTACATCTTCGGATATGGTGACTGGTTATTCGAAAACACTGAGCTTCATTTTGAGGGTTACAGTGATGGTGCCAAGAAGCACTCTTATATAACAGCTGCAAGAGGTGAGGGTGCTACATACGGCTACCTTTTTGAGAACAGCACAATTACTGGCCCTGATGAGGGTAAGACAATTGGTACAAGCTACCTTGGAAGACCATGGGACGAGCAGGCAAAGGTAACATTTAAGAACACTACAATTAAGGACTCTAATAATATAAAAGACGGCTTAATAAAGAATGCTGGCTGGTATAGTATGAGTGGCAGAGCGCCATATACTGTAACTTATAGAGAGTACAATACTGTAGTTGAAAATAAGGACGGAAGCACGGTTGTAACTCAAGAGATGAGAATGGCAACAGATGGTGTAAATAAAAACAGCACTGTTTATAAATCAGAGGACGAACTTAACGAACTTGGACTTAGCCGTGACGGATACGCTAAACTCCTGGGATGGGAACCAACTCTGATGAATGCGACTGAAGAAGAGCCAACTGTAAAATATCCTACCCAGGATCCTGCAGAAGATCCTACTGTTGAAGATCCTACTGAGGATCCTGCAGAAAATCCTACTGTTGAAGATCCTGCTGAGGAACCTACAGATGATCCTGCTGTTGAGAATCCTACTGAAGAAGATCCTACAGATGATCCTTCAAATGCTAACACTGGTTCATCTACTTCAAACGAAGGCTCTACTGAGTCTACTAATGGCTCAACTAATGAAAGCTCCGCTGAAGCTACCAATGGCTCTACAAGTGAGAGCACTGCTGAAGCTACTGAATCTGATAATGAGAGCGCCGTACTTGGTGCTTCAAGAGATCAGGAAACAGCTACTGTAAACAATGAAGAAGCTGTTTCTGACAGCACTGCAAATGCTTCTGGAACAAGACTTGCATCAACAGGTGATGACACATCTATTCCAGCTCGACTTGCTATTATAATGCTTGCATGCTTCATGGTAGTCTTCATCATTGAAAGACAGGAACGCGAAGAAAAGCACGCATAATAATAAAAACCAAGAAATTAAGAAAAAGAGGTCTCTGGCATGGCAAAAGCCATGTTAGAGGCCTCGATTTCTTTTGGTTATACGCTTTCTAAAACCTCATTTTCCCACTCTTTATATATCTTCATTAAGCGAATTTCTTCATACTTTCCTGACGCAACTATCTTTCCCTTATCCATAATGTGAATTATGTCTGCATACTCAAGTAGTTTCGGATTATGTGTTGTATAGAGGACTGAAGAAGAACTTTTTATGAGATTATCAAATACTTTTTTAGTAGTAATAGGGTCGAGGTTTGCAGTTGGTTCATCAGCTATCAGTATTTCTGACTTAGCTATCATTGCTCTACCGATTGCTACTCTCTGAGCTTCCCCTCCTGACAGGTTTTCATCGCCGTCTGGAAGTTTCTCTCCTAATCTTTCATCTCCTAGTTTCTTAAGGTCTGCCTGCTCTTCAATTTCGCATATCCCAAAGTCATCTTTTTCCAAAGTTCCATAAGATATATTTTTGTGAATTGAAACGGGGAATAACTGCGGCGCCACTGGTATATACGAATAAACTTCTGCATCTTTTTTCCTGACCCAGCCACTTGTTGGGGTTAGAAGATTTAGTAGTATCCGTAAAAAAGTTGTCTTTCCTGACCCGTTCTTACCAATAAGGGCAACCTTAGTATTTCGGGCAACAGTAATGTCAATATTATCAAGTATATTCTTATCATTAACACAGTAGCTTATGTTGCCAGCTTCTAAGATATTATTATCATCGCATTCTTCAATATGATCTTTTGGACAGCCTATATATTTTAAGTACTTATCAAGAACGTATGAGTTATCCTTGATTCCTGTCAGATCAGATGTCATCCATCCTGTATACTTTTTCATAATATTATATACAGAAAACATGGTTATGATTATTCGAACGCTATCCTCTTTTATCAAAAAGAAAGACGTTATCATAAGAAGCAGGTATACTGCTGCATCTGAAAGCCTCATCAGGTTCGATCTCCCCGCCTGTTTAATAGCATTTTTCCTGGATTCATTTATATATCCATTAAATAAGCCGTCTATTTCCTGTACATTATAATCATACTTACCATTAACGATATAGCTCTCAGTTCCGCTAAAAAGGCGTTTTACCGCTCCTATGATCTTTGATTTTTCTTTAAAAAGATGTTCGTTTTGCTTATTTATGGACTCGCTTCCAAGGCTTCCAATTGCCAGTTGCATAATGCTACCGGCAATCACTACAAGCGCCGTCCAACTGCCAATATATATGCACCAGATTCCCAGTGCTGCAAAAACTAATGCTTCCGAAAGAAACTGAACCAACTTGTACAGAATGCCAACCAGTGTATCAACCCTATCTGCCAAAAAAGAATACGCCTCATTACCATCATAGTTTTTATCTATCTGCGCCATGTTTGAGTTATACAATGTATTTATGCACTTTTCGCGTATAGCTTCAATTGTAAGAAAATAAAATTTGCCATTGATAAGTTTATCAAAACGATACCTTACCGCTATAAATATTCCTGTGATCAAAAACCAAATAGCTGTGTACAAGGCCATTTTACTATAGTTGCATCTTTCATATTGCTCCATCATTAAATTGATAAAAGCAGGCACTAATGCAGACTGTAATGAGATATAAATACTCATACCAAAAACGGCATAAATATATTTTCTTGTATCTTTATCCATCATCAGCAGGATACATGCTTTTCTTAATTTTCTTATCATACTGCTCCCTCCACGCTGCTTCTATCAAGAATCCTTCCCTGATCCATGTAAACAATCTCATCAGGGATATCAAAATTAGTATGCCTGTGAGAAACCATGATCACAGTAGCTCCGCTAGCTGAAAACCTCTTTAGTTTCTGATAAAACGATCTTTCTTTTCCCGGATCTACCGCAGAAAAAGATTCATCCAGCAAAATAAGCTCTTTTGAGCTATATAGAACACTGGCAAATGCGAGCATCTGCCTTTCACCAGAAGAAAGTGGATATCCTGACTGGTATATTTTCAGCTTGTCATCAATGTTATTTTTCCTAAAAACATCAAGTAGTTTGGAATCCTTAAGGGCACTGTTATATCTAGCTTCATTAAAGCTTTCCATCACAATATTTTCTCTAATATCACCTTCCATAAAAACGTGGCTTTGCTCTATGTAACTAGTCCTCTTAAAAAAAGACTTCCTGACTACTTTGGAAAGATCCGTATCATTCCAGTAAATACTTCCGCCGCCAAGCGGAATCAGTCTTGCTATTGCCTTAAGCATTGTGCTTTTACCGCAGCCGGATTGCCCCGCAATAACGTAGAACTTCCCCTTTTCAAATCTATAATTTATGTTTTTAATAATCTGTTGATCATCATAGCTAACACATAGATTTTTGATCTGAAGATATCTGAAATCTTCATTTAGATCCAACGTGCCCCTATCATCCGGCATCTGCTCAAACTTAGTGATCCTTGATGCTATGCTTTCAAGCTCTTTAAGCTGTATCATCTGACCTGGCAATTCAAATATTTTATTTTGAACATCATTCAAAGCCCTGATAATTGCAAGCATATTTGAAGGAGGCATAGCTCCTACGATCATAGAAGCAAAACTCATGCATAGTATTACCAGGGTAAACATCATATCCGCTGTCTCTTCTATAAGATATACTTTGAGCTGTGTCTCCCATGATTCCTCCTGCGCATTACAGAAATCATCATTTCTTTTCCTATGCTCAGAAATGATCTTATTTTTAGAAAGAAATGCTCTGATAACCTCCAGATTGTCCAAGGCTTTCCACAGAAAGTTAGTCCACACGCCATATTTTTCATTTATATCTTCATTGTGCTTATAAAGTTTAAGTTTGTTGTTTTTGTTTAAGATACTAAGTACAATGCTGGAAATAATGATCAGCAAAGTTATCCACACACTAATTGTCATTCCATAGATGATGTAACAGGGAATAGCCATAAATGATGAAAAAAGAAATGCTTTATTTATGAGGCTTCCCACATACTTTTCACTATCACCGTTTACGATCGATACCCTGTCGCTTGAACTAATATCTCCCCTGCTCCAGCAAACTAGGTTTGAGTTCTTAGCCATAAGTTTATCTGTAAGAGCAAGGTGAAGCTTTCCGCGCACATGCGCTGTCAGATAACCATTTGCATATTCCATTGCAAAAACTCCGATCATCACTATGACAAAAAATATGATGTTTATCTTCAACTTTTCAAAGTAATGGGATAATACGTCATTAAGCATTCGCCTGCAGATTTCTATGTTGGCAATATTTAAAACTTCAAATATGACCTGTCCCAAAGAGATAAGCACTATTCCACTAAGATTAAGTTTTACAGGGGTATTCAGAATTTTGTTTAAAAAAGTATCTAATAATTTTTTCATATAGTTACCCTATAATGCAGGTGCCAAAAGAATCTTTGACCCTTGCATCTTCCTATTAAGTTTTACATAAATTAAAAAAGGGAAATCTTTACCGAATCTGTCATTGACAGATAATTGTATATTGACGCCATTTTTGTGAACCACGAAAAAGCGCAGTAAATGCGCGCTTTTCTCTATCAAAGAGTCATATACAATTGATAGATATTAAAGATAAAGAATAAGAAACACTTTAAAACCTCATATATTACTAATAGATTTATTTTTCTATCAGTAGAGTTGAAATGCTTTTACTACAAGAATAAAATTATTATTGGTAGTATTTGTACCAAGTGACACTAATTATATCATATGGGAGGTTCTTATGGGAAGAAAAGTTGTACTTGCCGGTGCATGTCGTACCGCAATCGGAACGATGGGAGGAACTCTTTCAGGAACACCTGCTCCTGAGCTTGGAACAGTTGTTATCAAAGAGGCTCTTAAAAGAACTGGCATTAAACCAGAGCAGGTTGATGAAGTATACATGGGCTGCGTAATTCAGGCTGGACTTGGTCAGAATCCTGCAAGACAGTCAGCAATCAATGCTGGTATACCTGTAGAAGTACCTGCTACTACTATCAATGTACTGTGCGGATCAGGTCTTCACTGCGTAAACCTCGCAGCTAAGCTTATCTCCATGGGTGATGCCGATATCATCGTAGCCGGTGGTATGGAGAACATGTCTATGGCACCTTATCTTCTTCGTCAGGCACGTTTTGGATATCGTATGGGTCCTGCAACTATGGAAGATGCCATGATCACAGATGCTCTCACAGACGCATTCTATCACTATCACATGGGCATCACAGCTGAGAATATCGCTGAGCAGTGGCACCTTACAAGGCAGCAGCTCGATGAGTTCGCAGCATGGAGTCAGCAGAAGGCTCAGAAAGCAATCGCTGAAGGAAAATTCAAGGACGAGATCGTTCCTGTTGAAGTTAAGAAAAAGAAAGAGACAATCCTCTTCGATACAGACGAAGGCCCACGTGCCGGTGTTACTGCTGAAGGCATTTCAGGTCTTAAGCCTGCCTTTAAGAAGGACGGCGGCGTTGTTACAGCTGCTAACTCTTCAGGTATCAATGATGCAGCTGCTGCCATCATCGTAATGAGCGAAGAAAAGGCTAAAGAGCTTGGCGTTAAGCCAATGGCTACCTGGATCGGCGGCGAGCTTGCCGGAGTAGATCCTCAGATCATGGGAATCGGACCTGTTGCAGCTACCAGAAAGGTAATGGATAAGTGCGGTTACAAGATCGGCGACTTTGACCTTATCGAAGCTAACGAAGCTTTCGCAGCTCAGTCTGTTGCAGTAGGCCAGGATCTTGGATTTGATATGGACAAGCTCAATGTAAACGGCGGTGCTATCGCCCTTGGACATCCTGTAGGATGCTCAGGTACCAGAATCCTCGTAACTCTCCTTCATGAGATGGAGAAAAGAGATGCAAAGAAAGGTCTTGCAACTCTCTGCGTAGGCGGCGGTATGGGCGCAGCTGCAATTGTAGAGCGCGATTAATTGATCCATCTAGAATTCCAATGTCCATAAAACATGTCATTTGAAGATTTATTCCATCTTCAGGTAAATATCACAATCCAAGGCTTCCCTAAATGGGGAGCCTTTTTTGACTAAAAATATTATTATAATAATTCCAATATCTATAAATCGCTTATCTTAAGAAGAATAATCAATATTCTTTTTTAAATATATTCATCAGATAAAACAATCTTTATAGAAAACGAAATTTCTCTCTATTAATTCACAGGACAATTTTGCCGATAAAACTATATGATGATTGATATTAACTGTAACAAGCGAAAGGAGTAAGGTTTGAAAGTTAAACTTTCAAACACAAAGTGGTGTCGCGAGCTCCACCACTTAGGCCATTAGTCACTCGTTTCACTCGCGACATGAGGTTATTTATGAAAAAATTACTATTATCAGCTATTTTAACTGTTTCATGCGTACTTATGATGTCCTGTGGTAATAGTACAACTACACCATCAAATAACAATAATTCATCAACCGGCTCTTCTGGCACAAACGAACTTTCAGGTAGCCTGAGTTATGAATATGTTCTCCACTTTACAGATGGCTCAGAATATGGAACAGTTCGTTATGACGATCTGTCCACTATGCTACTGGGACTTGATCGCGGTGATATAACTTCCATTCCTCTTAGCAACTCTGTTGCAAGCTACATCGCAAGTACACAAGGCAAAGACAAATATGCTATTGAGGAAAAAGATTTTGTAGAAAACTATTCTCTTGGCGTAGGCGAAGCTCATCTTGATATTCTCCCAGCCTGCAACGACGCAATTCTTGCAATGCAGGAAGATGGCACACTTGCGAAACTCCAGGATGAATATATCACAAAGCTCATAAACGGCGGCGAACCTGAAGCTGTTACTTTTGAGATTGTTGATGGAAGAGATACTCTCAAAGTCGGCGTAACAGGTGACCTTCCTCCTATGGACTATATCTCAGCTGATGGCACACCTATGGGCTTTAACACAGCTTTCCTTGCAGAGCTTGGAAAGAGAATCGATATGAACATCGAACTTGTTAATATCAATTCAGGAAGCCGTGCAGCAGCACTTGTATCCAACAAGGTTGACATGATTTTCTGGGTTCTGTCAGTAGATTTCTCTAAGACAACAATGCCAGTTGACCTCAATAATGTTGAATACATCATGTTCAACGGATCCAAGTTATCTCCTACAGATGCAGTTCTTACCGATACAGTATTTGCCATTCCTGAAGGCGTATATATCAGTGAATACTACTTCTCAGATAACACAGCTATTCTGCATTTAAAATAAGTATCAAACATTAAATCCAATAATTTAGGGCCTTCGCCACAGTTGTGGTAAGGCCCTTTTTCTTTTCCCAATAATTATCCAATATATCCCACAAGAAGCTTAAGTGTATTCTCAGCTCCGTCTCTGTGGCTTCTCTCATAACCGTGAGAAGCATATACACCTGCGCCGATAAGACCATGCTTAACATCAAAGCCTGCACGAAGTGTAGCTTCTACGTCAGATCCGTAGTGAGGATATACATCAACAGCATAGTCAGCGCCCATCTTCTTAGCAGCTTCTATAAGTCCCTTAACTACTGAATAAGCGTAGGGTCCGCCGCTATCCTTGGAACAGATAGATACCTGACGTTCTGTACATGTAAGACCTTCGCCGACGCATCCCATATCAACTGAGATAGCTTCTGTTACGCCTGTAGGTACTGATGCGCATCCGCCGTGACCTACTTCTTCGAATACAGTTACATGTACATATACTGCACGCTTTGGAGTGATCTTGTTATCCTTAAGATACTTGGCATATCCAAGAAGTATACCTACGCTAAACTTATCATCAAGGAATCTACTCTTGATATAGCCTGACTTTGTGATACGTGTACAAGGGTCAAAGCATACGATATCGCCTACGCTGATTCCAAGTTTTTCTACATCTTCTTTAGATTTTACATCTTCATCAAGGACTACTTCGCAGGTATCAAAAGTTCTCTTGATATCATTGTAGTCACCATTAACATGGATTGAAGCATTTACAAGCTGGAATGTTCCTTCATAGTCTCCATCGAACTTGGTTACGATACGGACATTCTCTGTCTCAGCGTTGTTGGCATTCATGCCGCCAAGAGGTGTTACCACAAGGCGACCTGTTCCCTTGATAGAAGAAACCATACCACCAAGAGTATCTGTGTGAGCTTCAAGGAAGAGGCCATTCTTCTTGTCCTTGCCACCAAGTTCTACAAGAACGCCGCCCTTACCTGTAAATGAAACTTTAAAGCCAAGTGCTTCAAACTCTTTCTTGACCCAGGCAGCTGCATCGTCTGTATATCCTGTAGGAGAGTCAATTGAAAGAAGTTCCTTACTCTTTTCCATGATAAAATCTGTGTAAACTTTAAAATCATTTTTCTTTCTAGCCATTTCTAACACCTTTATTCTTTCTTAAGTTGTTTTTCAAAAATCTTTTTCAAATACAATCCAGTCACTTATAAAAAGTGAATGAATTCTTCTCCCTTAAAACTTTTTTACCAATTTGGCAATTTAGCCTCATAATATTTGTACAAAATCCAGCTTATCAATGTTACTACCGGAGTTATCAGATTAAGCACAAGGACATACCTCTTACGAGCTTTATTAATACAAAATCTGATGATTCCTGCTATATTTAATAGACTTGCAAATAAGCCAAACAGGAAATACCCAAAACAAACCCATGACAATACCAAATTTGTTTCATACTCATAGTTATACCAATCATCTCTCAGACAATTCTGAAAATCAAAAACCGTTGATAAAGCCCAACAAGTTCCTCCGAACATCAAAATTATCAGAGCAAACATGGCACAAATAAATTCAAACTTACACTCCTTACCAAAATTCATACCTATACTTCAAATTACTCCTCTTTTGTCCCCTGAGTAGCCTTCATAGCCACAAGCTCGATTGCTTCCTTCCCCGTCAGATGCTCTATACTTATTTCATACATCACAACATTGGCATATGATCTTCTCATATCTTCCTGAACAGCTTCTTCAGGAGAGAACTTCCTGCCTATGGCAAGCGCGGCTTCTTTTCTCAAGTCTTCATCTTCTATTATCTTAACTCGTCCAAAAGCTACTACGCTTCTAAAATAATTGGTTACCTTATCCGGAACAACTTCATCCTTGTCGATAACACAGAAACATACCTTATCGCTATTTTTCATAGCATCATACTTATGCCCAGCCTTAGCTCCATGAATTATTATTTTGCCATCTTTATAAATATAGTTAAGAGGCACTGTATATGGATAACCATCATCCCCGTTTACTGCAAGGACTCCGGTTTTACCATTTTCAAGAATCTTTATAGCTTCTTCATCAGATAACTGCTGCCTGAATCTTCTCATCTTTCTGAACATATCAACCTCCACATCTACTATAGGCTATTTGCCTATAGTATACTACCAAAAGAGTCATCATAACACTAACAACGTCCCATCTTCTTCATTTTCAAGCGGAAAAGTATCTCCTTCAATTTTAGTTATAACAAGATGTTACGTTGCACGTCATTCGTGAATAATATCTTATTCTTTATCTGGAAATTCAACCACCGTAACGCCAACACCATCCGAGAAATCGCAAACATCTAAAAACTGCGGTTCGATTACCCACTCACCTTTTATAATAATAAAACCATACAATCCATCTTTTTCTTTTGCTGCAGCTATTCCAAAATCTGTAAACTCACCTAAATAATCAAAAGATGGCTTTATAATAAAATTACCTGTTTTATCTATGCACCCATATAGACCATTTACACGTCCACACGCATATCCATTTTCAAATGAAACAGGCCCATCAAATATATAATCCGTAATCAAATCGCCGTTAATATCTATGCAAGCATATTTTCCTTCATCATTTTTGGTAGATGTAAATCCTTCTGAAAAACTGCCACCATCAAAATCTAAAACTTTTATTCCTTTAGTATCAATATAATAGTAATCGTGATCCTTTTGAACATTAGATAATCCCTCATCAAACCCCAAAACATAATCATATTCTTCCGGAATAACCAATTTTCCTTCTACATCTATATATCCCCATTTTCCTTCATCGTTCCTAACTGCAGCTAATCCTTCTTCTGAAAAAAGCTCTGCATACGAAAACTGTGGTTCAATTACGACTTCACCTTCTAAATTCATATACCCATACTTTGGATCATCAACATCATTATAATAAAATGGCATCATGCCTAAGCGAAAACTATAGTAATCCGCTATCGTAACATTATCTGGCGCTGAATAAATAATTTGCCCTTTGGAATCAAGAAAAACTCTTCTTCCTTTGTAAAGCAAAGAACAAATTCCTTCACAAGTCAAATCACCATTCTTCCCTGTACTATCCTGAAAGATTACATCGCCGTCTTTATTTACAACAAATAAGGTTTCTCTGTAAAATTTACTTTTGGGACTGAAACTGTTTTTCCTCGTCAAAAGATAGTTCATATCTCCTTCAATTTCTATAGCTCCAACATAATCTTCATATCCAATATTAGAAATAAAATCTCCATTACTGTCTATAAGATACCAGTTTCCTTGCTTATAACAAAACTTATGACAAAAAATTAGTATCGATAAAAAAATCAATACTGCTATTGCACATATAATTATTTCTTTTTTCTTCTTCATTCTCTAGCTCCAAATTATTCATTTCTAAACATTTATCATAAGCATCCATGTCCACTTTTATCAGATCTAATGCCTCCAAAATTGTAGCTTTTAATACATTTTCAAACTACCCAATCCGACGAATTGAATATTTAATCCGACGAACGACATTTGTTATTAAACAAAAATCCCCCTTCCAGGCGGCACAAGATTTATTATTTCTCTTGTCCACCTCAAAGGGGGAATACTAATGCGTTAGCACTATATATCTTTTCACATAAGATCTTTGAAGAACTGTGCCTCGTCGTCATTGCACTGAGTTGCCTCAGGAAGTCTCATATTACAGTGGAATACATGTCCGAGTTCTCCATTTGGACTTGTATAGTACTTGCAGGTAAATGGTACAGAATTTCTGATCATTACTTCTGCCATCTTAGGAAGTTCATCCTTAAGGAAATCTCCCGTTGCTGACATAAGGAATGATGGCGGATATGCACCAGTAATATAGTTACCTGCATTCATAACATCAAGGTCATCATCTGTAACTTTTTTGCCAAAAAGGTCATCCATGAGTGAACCCATGTTGTCATCAGCCTCTTTTACTGCCTTAATCTCAAATGCAGCGCAGTTAAATGCAATTCCCTTGAACTTGAATCTGTCTGATGCTGTAAAATCAAACTTGTCAGCATAGTCCTTGTTTGTAAGGAATGCAGCTGTAAGGCCGATAAGTGTACCGCCTGCAGAATCGCCTACACCAAAGATGTTATCAAGGTCGAAACCATATTTATCTTCGTTATCTACGATCCAGTTGATAACTGCGCAGGAATCTTCAAGGCTTGAAGGGAATGTGTATTCAGGTGCAAGTCTGTAGGAATAGCAAACTACTGCAAAGCCTCTCTGAGCAAGAGATGCTGAATAGAACTTGTATACTTCCTTGTCGCCATATACCCAGCCGCCGCCGTGGATTACCACGATTACAGGAAGCTTTTTATCTTCTGCTACATCTGCAGGTCTGTATACATCAAGGAGCTGCCACTGTGGGTGCTCGCCCTTATCGCCATAGGAAATATCACTATATCTTTTTACATCTTTAGGAAGCTCAAGCCCCTCGTCTCTCATTGCGTCGCCTTTGGCGAACATCTCTCTAATAAGATCGCTTGTCTTTGACATATTTGTCACCTCTTTTTTATTATAAATTTCTATTTATGATCTAATACTCTTAATTATCAATTTGTATCTTTTAGGAAGCACTAACGAACCTATCACATCAGGTTCGTTAGCACTATATTTATTCTATAACCATTATTAGGTCATACCTTCTCTAAATTATCCCCTAATTCTTAAGCCATTGATCTCTTAGCTTCAAGATCTTTCTGGATCTGGCCAATGTGCTTATCAATGTTCATGATGATGCAAAGTGCAAGAACAACGAGTGAAAGGATTGCTCCAAAATATCCATATCCGAAACGGATAGATGCAAGAGCTGCCTGCGTCTGAACTTCAGCTGTTCCAACATAGCCGCCGATCGCGATGATCCATGTGCAGATAGCTGAGCCAAGGCCGATACCAACCTTCATACCAAAGCTTGTGCAGCTGTTTACAAGACCTTCAGAACGAACGCCTGTCTTCCATTCACCATAGTCAACAACGTCAGCTGTTGTAGCGAAGATACCTGACATGATAGGTCCTGTACCGAAACCCTTAACGATAAGTCCGATAACTACAAGAGGGAGATTTGATCCTGCAGCGCCAATAATGAAAGAGCCTAAAGCCATGATGCATGCTCCGGTGATCATGAGTTTTCTTTTTCCAAACTTCTGTACGATCCATGGCATTGCTATATTTACTATTATAGCAGGTACTGTTCCTGCAACGGTTGTCCATGAAAGGAATGCGATATTACCAAGAACGCTGTTGCAGAAGTAGTATGTCATGGATCCTGTTGCAACTACGTTGATGTAAAGGAACATGAACATAAGTGCCTGGATGTAGAAATACTTGTTCTTAAGAAGTGCAGGAAGAGCCTTTGAAAGAGGAACGTTATCTGCTTTAACTTCTCCGTCGTCTCCTGCATCTACGTGCTCTCTAACACCAAGGAAGCAAAGAACGCACATAACGCAAGCAACTGTTCCGTAAATAGCTGAGATTGATCTCCAGCCTACTGTTGCGATGAGGTTAGCTGTGATGACATTTGTGATAAGTGATGTAACCTGAGTCATGATGAATCTGATAGATGCTGTCTGAGCTCTGTCCTGTACATCAAGTGTCATACGGCTAAGAAGTGCATTGTAAGGCAGGTTGTTAGCTGTGTAGATAATGCAGTTCTGGAAAATATATGTAAGGTAGATGTAGATAAGCTTTCCAGTTGCTCCCAGCGAAGCCGGTACGTTGAATATCAAAAACAGTGATATTCCCATAAGAGGTGCTGTCCACAAAAGCCATGGTCTAGCCTTACCGAATCTTGACTTGGTCTTGTCAACAAGTGCACCCATGATAAGATCTGTAATACCGTCAAAAACTCTGCACAATAACATCATAGTTCCTATTGCTGCAGCAGCTACTCCAACAGTATCCGTATAGTATCCTGTCAAAAAAGAAGATGCCAGAGCTACTATTACGTTAGCTCCGCAATCACCGATTCCATATGAAATTTTCTCAGTTGCAGAGAGGCGGGTTTTCTTCTCCTGCATCTGTCCATTGATTGTAACGTCCATTGTATCCTCCATTCTTATATAGGGACCCCATATCCCATTCGATGTATCCTAATATATAAAAATACGCCCTGATACTCTTTACATTTATTGTCATAAAAATTACGTTTTCTTGACATGTATTTTCTTGACATCGGTTTCAAAAACGTTATAATATCGATTATCCCCCGACTTAGAAAATGAGGTCCACTATGATAGATTTAACAAATAAAGACATCTCTTATGAGGTTGTCCATTACCACACAGAGCTGCCATTCAAGATCCTGAATGTTCATAAAAAAGACTTGTATCCAAACAAAGACCTTTCAATGGTCAATGATGTACTGGATCACTGGCACAATGAGCTGGAAATAGTCTATTCATATACAAACGATGGCG
This sequence comes from uncultured Butyrivibrio sp., assembly GCA_947168935.1. Classification (GTDB taxonomy): domain Bacteria; phylum Bacillota; class Clostridia; order Lachnospirales; family Lachnospiraceae; genus Butyrivibrio. The sequence continues at coordinate 18,388 of CAMVNV010000065.1, forward strand.
AATACTATACAGATGGCGTCAAGCACCCTATGGAAGATGACCAGTTTATCATCGTCAACAGCCGAAGCATCCATAAAGTCATCTCCAACAGGACAACTCCCTACAAGGAGCTTCCGCCAACCCTGACTACTGTTCTTCAGATAAGCGACTCCTTCTTAAGGAGCTTTGTTCCTAACTTTGACGAACTGTACTTCCGCCCGGTATTCAGATCCGATGAAAAAAGACCTGCAGAGATAATGAAAGATCTGGCCAAATATGCCGAGACTAAATCTCATAACAAGTATGAGAATATGCGCATAATAGGCCTTGTATATGAACTTTTGTACTATATATGCAGGGATGACCTTAGTCTGAAAGACGTGGAAATGCCTGAAAAGAGCAGAAAGAACTCTGATACTCTTAGAAAGATAATCTCTTATACTGAGGAAAACTATAAAAGCGATATAAATGAAATGTCAGTGGCAGAGCATTTCGGGTATTCGGCTTGCTATTTTTCCAGATTCTTTAAATCAAATATGGGAATAACCTATAAGGAATTCCTCACCAGGATGCGCCTTAATGCTGCCAAAGACAGCCTGACAGGAAGCCAGAAATCCGTACTTGAGATTGCCATGGACTGCGGATTTTCAGACGCAAGAGGACTTATAAACATGTTCAATAAGTACGAGGGCATCACACCACTCCAATATAGAAAAAAATATGTAGTCTTGAATTAACTTCAAGGCTACATTTTTTATTTCTTTTATTTTCTTTTACTTCTCTTAATCCTATATTATATCTTGGCTGTCTGCTCTTCGACTTTATCATTCTATTTACTTCATGAAATAGTCGATGGCTTTATTCATCTTCTCTATTGAGTCTATATCGTTCTGAGCAACAGCTTCAACTATGCAGTGATCAAGGTGCTCTTTTAACAAAGCCTTACCCGCATTATTGATCTCGGATTTAACAGCTGCTATCTGCACAAGAACATCAGCGCAGTCTTCACCGTCTTCAAGCATACGCTTAACAGCTTCCATGTGGCCTATGGACTTGGAGATACGGTTGATGATCTTCTTCATCTCCTTGGGGTCGTGAGTATGTGAGTGCGGGTGGCCATGAGTATGGCTGTGACCTTCATGGTCATGGTCATGATGATCGTGGCTGTGGCCTTCGTGATCGTGGTCGCGGAACCGACCGCACGACCATGATGGTCTATATGTGCGGCACCGACCTCGAGTCGAAGCACGGGATGGCGTCGGCCGATCTTG
>CAMVNV010000066.1 GCA_947168935.1 uncultured Butyrivibrio sp.
TTCCTGCAGGAGCAGAGATAACAACCTTCTTAGCACCAGCATTGATGTGTGCCTGTGCCTTCTCCTTAGATGTGTAGAAACCTGAGCACTCAAGAACAACGTCTACACCGATTTCTCCCCAAGGGCAGTTGTTAGCATCGGGCTCTTTATAGATCTTGATTGTCTTGCCCTTTACTGTGATTGTTCCTGCCTCGTCATCAGCTGTAACTTCGTCTTCATGTCCAATTTCTACATAACGACCCTGTGAAGTATCATACTTCAGAAGGTGTGCAAGCATCTTAGGGCTTGTAAGATCGTTGATTGCTACTACTTCGTATCCTTCAGCGCCGAACATCTGTCTGAATGCAAGACGACCGATACGACCGAAACCATTAATTGCTACTTTTACTGCCATTTTAAGTTCCTCCTAAAATGAAATATTGGGTTATATTGCTGCTATTTCCAATTTCAAAGACGGAATCCGAGATGAACCCATCCATGATTGACAAATTTTTATCAGCAATTTCTATTCTACAAAAGTTATTAGAATAATTCAAGTCTGCAAATGTAAAAAGTTTCAAAATTTGCTTGTAATTGCACCCATTCTCGTACAATATTTTAAAACTGCTGACATGTTCTGATAAGTTGACGTTTTATTGATGACTATTTATTATATTCCGTCAAGTTCGTGCTAAATCAAAAATATTTTTATCGCATTACGTTAATTATAGTACAAATCAGTTGTTTTTTTCCATAATTAATGCCCATATTTATAAGCAATATTTATATTGATAAAAACTCACCCTAACACAGCAACTTTCTTTATGCTATCATGAGGAAAAGTTATAAATCACACTCTGCAAAGGAAGGTACATCATGAAGATCACTGCTGATTATCACATGCATTCAGAACATTCAGGAGACAGCACTGCGCCAATGCGCGATATGATAGAAAGCGCCATTAAAAAGGGGCTTTCAGAGATATGCTTTACAGAACACATGGATCTTGACTACCCTGAAGGTCCTGACAATCCTGCAGGGCTTTTTGAAATAGATGCAGATGCCTACAGAAAAGACTTCCTTAAATATAAAGAAGAATACGAAGGCAGGATATCTCTTCATTTTGGTATAGAGCTTGGACTTCAGCCCCAGATAGTGCAAGAAAATACAGAATTTCTGAATAAATATCCGTTTGAGTTCGTAATAGGTTCTAACCATCTGTGTCACAGGATGGATCCTTACTACCCTTCCTTCTATGAAAGAAGGACCTTTGATGAAGCTGTAAGAGACTTTTTTGAATGCACTCTTGAAAATATTAAATGTTTCCACGATTTCGATGTTTTAGGACATCTTGATTATATTGTCAGATATATTCCGGGAGCATATGATTATAACTTTCAAAAATTCTCCGATATAATTGATGAGATCCTGAAAATTTTGATCTATGAAAATAAGGGTCTCGATGTTAATACCAAATCATTTCAGAGCGGAATGAACGACCCGAATCCTTGCAGCGGTATACTTGCAAGATACCATGAGCTTGGCGGAAGTATCATTACCTTTGGTTCGGATGCCCATAAGCCGGAACATATAGCCTATGACTTCGAAAGGGCAAGACAGACTGCTCTGGATGCAGGTTTTAAGTCTTACTGTACTTTTAAGGACAGAAAACCCGTTTTCCACGATTTATAATGGCGCCTCATCGAGGAGATCTCATATGATTTTTTTACACGGAAGAAAAAAAATCCATACTCCCGCTATACTTATGTTATCCCTCGTGCTCATTGCAGGATGCTCTTCTTCTGAGCCTTCTGTAAATAATGATACAACCAGGTCTTCTCAGACTATCAATAATTCAGATTCATCATCCAACGTTGAAAAAGAAGAATTTATTGTAGATAACTCGGTCAAAGGAAGCCGCGACAATACTCCTATCGTTCTTGTTCCTGAAAAATCAGGTGAAGAAGTCTATGAAAACGAAGTAGCCCAGATAGATGCCTCAAACTCTGATCAGGGCTATGTCTATGCCACATATACAGGCACAAATCAAAAAGTCAAACTTCAGATCACAGGCCCCGACCAGGTTACATATACTTATAACCTGTCTACGGGAGGCCTTGATGAAGTTTTCCCTCTTTCTGCAGGTGACGGGTCTTATCTTATCAACATCTATGAAAATATAGAAGGAAACCAGTATTCTCTTGGCCTTACTGCAACTATAGAAGCCACCCTCGAAAACGAATTCTTTCCATATCTTTATCCTAATCAATATGTCTGGTTTACGGGCGATATGGAAGCAATTACCATGGGAAGCGAGCTTGCATACAATGCCAATTCCGACCTTGAAGTAATAACTAACATTTATAATTTCATGATCCACAACATATCATATGACTATGAGGAAGCTGAGACCGTGCAAAGCGGCTACCTTCCTGTAATAGATGAAGTTCTTTCCACAAGAAAAGGGATATGTATTGATTATGCATGTCTTATGTCAGCAATGCTCCGTTCCCAGAACATACCGACTCATGTAGAGATCGGCTATGCAGGAACAGAATACCACGCATGGATCAGCTGCTATATAGATGAAAAAGGCTGGGTCAATGGTATAGTCCAGTTTGACGGCACTTCCTGGCAGCTCATGGATCCTACATTCGGCTCCACCACTGCCGAAGATGTACTTAGATCCTACATCGTCAAAGACGACAGCTATATCGTGAAGTATATCTATTGAATCAAGTTGTTATAAACAATATGTGCAACGTTTAGATCACTGCATTTAAGAAAGAAGGGCTCAATTTGAAAAAAGCATCTAAAGCTCCAAGAACTAAAGCTCTTAGCAACCAGGAAACCGCTAGTTTCTGCGGTCAGTATGCCATGCTCTTAAAAAGCGGTATCGCGCCTTTAGAAGCTGCAGGCATTCTTTTGTCAGATACAACTGACCCAGGCGGCAAGGAACTTCTTTCCAACCTGTTTCATATTCTAAGTACAGGTGAAAGATTCCATGTTGCAGTATCCATGTGCAATGTTTTCCCGCCTTACGTTATATCCATGATCAAAATAGGTGAGGAATCCGGTAACCTGGACAGCGTGCTTGAATCTCTGGAAACCTTCTACGAGCATGAGGATAATCTGTCTGACAGCTTCAGAAATGCCCTGATGTACCCCATGGTCATGATCATCATGATCCTTATGATAGTCATAGTCCTTATCACCAAGGTAATGCCCATTTTCAGCCAGGTCTTTGCTCAGCTTGGAACAGCAATGAGCGGTTTATCACAGACCCTCCTGAGTCTTGGAAATGTCCTAAACCGCTGGTCCCTTGTGCTTATCATAATACTTGTCGCACTTGGCGCCCTAATGGTATTCACAACCCAGACAAGAAAAGGCTTTTCTTTCCTTCAAAGATTATCCAAGCATATAGGACCACTTAACGAGCTTTTCTATGATATAGGTGTAAGCCGCTTTGCCAATGGCATGGCGCTTGCCATCTCCAGCGGAATGGATACATATACCAGTTTGAATCTTCTTAAATCAATAGTAGAGAATGACAGTATCTCCCAAAAGATAGATACCTGCCAGCAAAGGATCATTCAGGGCGACAGTTTCCCTGAAGCTTTAAAGAACGCACAGATCTTTTCCAATGTATATGCAAGAATGGTCATGGTAGGTTTCAAGTCAGGTTCCATGGAGAAGGTTCTGCATCAGATCGCTAACAGATATGAACAAAGGACCAATAAAAAGATAAGTCTTATTTTATCAACACTTGAGCCTACGCTTGTAATCGTCCTTTCACTCATAGTCGGACTTATACTCCTGTCGGTAATTCTTCCTCTTATGGGAATCATGAGTTCCATCGGTTAAATGAAGGAGTCTTATGGCTAACAGATTTGAAAAAACGACTTTTATGCCAAAAGTCAGAATGGGAATAAACTACATCATTTTCTGCATCCTTCTAATAGGCGGTTTTATGTTCGGAGTTAACAGATTCGCCAGAGAGACCATATCCTATCAGGAGGATACGCTGATCCTTGCGCTACAAAAAGACATAGCGCAGTGCTATGCCATCGAAGGCTTCTATCCGCCTGACCTTGACTACTTGAAAGACCATTACGGCCTTGTATACGATACCGAAATTTTCACAGTTGATTACACTGCTTTTGGATCCAACATGTATCCTGACGTGACTATACTTAATAAATCCAAAAGGACCGCAACAACAATCCGTTAAGTATTCGAAAGGAACTGTTACATGAATACAGGCAACGATCGCAGACATCTGATCGATGTATTTTTCATAATATCCCTGCTTTTTGGGTTCGTTTTCTGCGCAGTGCTCATCATTGCGCTTGGAGCGAGCATCTATCAGCGCGGCGTTGACAGCAATAACAGTAATTTTGACAAAAGAACTGCATCCACCTATATAGTACAAAAGCTCCGTCAATGCGATGAATATGGTGCTATCTCCGCCGGTGAGATTGGCGACATCCCGGCTCTTACTATCACCAAATCAGTTGACGGAACCTCCTATACGATCTACATGTACGTTTACAACGGCTATCTCATGGAAGTATTTGCAAGGACTGATACCAAGATATCACCCCAGTCTGGACAGCGCATCATCCAGATGGAAAGCATGGACATCAAGATATCAAGTTCAAATCTGATATCCGTATCTGTAACAGATGCCACAGGCCAGCAAACTGAAGTTCTTATTTCTCCGCAAAGCACAGGAGGATGAGTTTGAAAGACAATTCTTTTCGCTATAAAAGTCAATCATCCCTGTTTCTGATAGAAGTTATTATTGCAGTGTTCTTTTTTGCAATAACAGCTGCCATTTGCATACGCATTTTTGTCAAAGCCCACACTATTACTGACAAGTCCCATGAAATGACCCAGAGCTATATTGAAGCAGATAACATGGCCCAGGTATTTATGAACAGCGGAGCCCATATAGAAGGGATTCTTTCAAGATATTCGCAGTATGCCCTGACTTTGTCCCAGGAAGGAAACTATACAGGAACTATTCTCATATGCTTTGACAGCGATTTTAATCCAATCCCGCATCCTACAGAAAACATAGACAATACAATAAGTATAACTGCCTATGAGCTGATACTGGTTCAGACTCTCGTAGATGCAGATGAACTCTACAGCGACTGTTCCGATGCTACAAGGATCGGATACGCCTGCGATGCAACAATATATGTCTTTGATACGGAGCTTGCAGATTTTCTTATTACTGATACTCACTTTGAGGACCTGGACCAGTTTAAGGATAATACCATATTGACTCTTCCTCTGGACCTCTACCTTGGCGACATAGACCCAGAAGCTTAACAGGAGACTTTCATGAACAAAAACATACATATAGGCCTTCCAATAGGAACAGCTTCCATACTTCTCATATTTCTGACACTCAGCCTTACCTCTTTTGCTGTGCTGTCACTTCAGACTTCTGTTGCGGATATGAACCTGACTACAAAGTCAGCGGAGTATACGCAGGATTATTATGCCGCCATTCACCTGGCAGAAGGCTATCTTGCGGATAAAGATGCTGAGCTTAAAGATATCTATGAAGCTTCTTCCTCTGAAGATGACTATATGAATAAAGCTGGCGCAAAGTCTTTTTCAGAAGAATTTGCAATTAACGAGATGCAGTACCTCCACGTAGAGGTTACTTTAGTGTACCCTTCAATAGAAGATATAAACAGCCATAAAAAAAGCTCCGTTACCGGGAGCGAAGCTTCTTTTAAACAATCTTGTTATTTCTATATCTCTTCTTTTACCATCATGACACATGAGGAACTTCTGGATTACAAGGACGCCGACGTGCCGGTGTACTGATGTATTTCTACGTCCCGCGCCGTTTTAAGCGCCCTGTCTCTGTTGACATCATTCTGTCCTTATCATCCAGCATGCCTCTGGCTTTATCAGATTCAGCAATAACGATATCATTGACAGACTTGCCTCTTCCTGTCCTTCCAACTCTGTCAATATCCGAATAACCTCCATTTTCGTTTTCATGAATCTTTTTAATGCGGCTATCAAGGAATTTGAAAATCTCAGCATAGATAGCTTTAGGAATCTGGAAGGTCATATTTTCATTTCGTCCATATACAAACCTGAGGGTTCCAAAGCTTTTCACAACTTCATGAACATCGCTGTAATGAAGTCTTGCATTTTCCCCAAGTCCCGTCACCCTGAAACTGAAATGATCTAAGTAAATATACAAAACACCTTCTGTAAATCCCATTCTGGATGGGATAGTATAAACAGGGTTCTCGTCATTTTTTTTCAAAGATTCACGGTCAGTCTCTGATACGTCTGCGAACTGCTGGGTACGCTCAGCTATGAAGCTAAAGAAGAACTCAGCCGTGTCTTTGTGCTCGAACTTTAAAGGTATATAGTGGATATCATAGTAGCCGTCTTCAGTGGAGCCTTTACTGGTTATGAGCACCTCTTTCATGTATCGCTTACAAGAGACTATATTGCCATATCTTATCTCAATAGCCTTATCACCAACAGGCAAAAAGCGAACGAAATTTTCATATAGTTCAACTTCTGTTTTGTCATCATTCCAATATGCAAGCTCACTACGAATCAATCTGCTATCATCCATAAAGCCTCCAATATAAAACGACTACTTTTATCCAAAACCAAAGTCTATCCAGGCGGCCTAAAACTTATCCGATATCCCAAACCTGCCAGGCAGCGGATCATCTATCTTCTATGCCCTATCAGGCTGTTTCAGACTTATTACCAGTATAAAGCTGATAATAGCGGCCCTTCTTAGCAAGGAGCTCTTCGTGATTGCCTCTTTCAATAATTCTGCCCTGCTCCATAACAAGGATGCAGTCTGAATTTCTGATAGTTGAAAGTCTGTGTGCGATTACAAAGGTTGTACGATTAGCCATAAGCTTGTCCATACCGTCCTGAACGATCTTCTCAGTTCTGGTATCGATAGAACTTGTAGCTTCGTCAAGGATCAGTACAGGCGGATCAGCAATAGCTGCTCTTGCAATAGCAAGGAGCTGGCGCTGTCCCTGTGACAGGTTTGCACCGTCGCCTGTAAGCATTGTATCGTAGCCATCAGGAAGACGTCTTATGAAGCTGTCAGCGTTAGCAAGTCTTGCTGCTGCGTATACCTCTTCGTCAGTAGCGTCAAGCTTACCATAGCGGATATTCTCTGCAACAGTTCCTGTGAAAAGATGTGTATCCTGCAGTACGATACCAAGTGACTTTCTAAGATCCTTCTTGGATATTTTGTTGATATTTATATTATCGTACCTAATCTTTCCATCCTGAATATCATAAAAGCGATTAATTAAATTTGTGATAGTAGTTTTTCCGGCACCAGTTGATCCAACAAGGGCTATCTTCTGGCCAGGCTCTGCATGAAGGACGATATTGTGAAGTACCATCTTTTCATCAGTATAACCAAAGTCTACGTCATTAAAGGTTACGTCGCCTTCAAGAGGCTTGTAATCTGTAGTACCTTCAGCCTTATGATAATGCTTCCATGCCCAGAAGCCTGTATGGTGGTCAACTTCTACGATCTTACCATCTTTCTTTTCAGCATTTACAAGCATTACATAGCCTTCATCCATCTCTGGCTTCTCATCAAGGAGGTTGAATACACGCTCTGCTCCGGCAAGAGCCATGATGATAGAGTTGAACTGCATTGATACCTGGTTGATCGGCATTGAGAAGGACTTGTTGAAAGTAAGGAAACTTGCAAGTGATCCTACAGACAATGTACCAAACAGCTGAACAAGTGCCAGGAAGAATGCAACTCCTGCTCCGGTAGAGCTTGAAGTAGTAAGAGCAAGGGCGCCTCCAAGGAGAGCACACAAAACGTAGCTGATATTACCAAGCTGAGCATTTATAGGTCCAAGGAGGGCTGAGAAGGCATTAGCCTTGTAAGCACTCTCGAACAGCTCTTCATTGTACTTATCGAAGTCTTCAATTGTCTTTTGTTCATGGCAAAAGACCTTAATGACCTTTTCACCATTCATCATCTCTTCGATGTAGCCGTTAAGCTTACCAAGGTTCTTCTGCTGCTTAACGAAGTTACGTCCTGATGCCTTTGCTGCGCTTGTTGATGCAAAAAGCATTGTAGCTACCATGATGATAGTAAGAATTGTAAGTGGAATATTCAGCACTATCATTGATATAAAAACAGAAACAATTGTGATCGCACTGTTAAGTAGCTGAGGCATACTCTGTGAGATCATCTGACGAAGTGTATCTATATCATTAGTATATATAGACATGATATCGCCATGAGCGTTAGTATCAAAATATTTGATAGGAAGGCTTTCCATGTGCTCAAAGAGTGCTGCCCTTAAGTTCTTTAAAGTACCCTGAGTTATGAAAACCATTGTAAGTGACTGGACGTAAGATGCAGTTATACCAATAGCATAGAAAACTGCAACTCTTAGTATTGCAAATCCAAGTGGTCCAAAGTCAGGACTTCCGCCTTCATTTGCTGTCTTTAAAAGCGGATTGATATATCCGTCAATAAGTGTCTTTGTAAAAAGAGTTCCCTGTATATTTGCAAGAACTGATACAACTATGCAGACTACAACAAGTATCATCTGCAAGCCATAAAATTTAAATACATATCCAAGAAGTCTTTTAAGAAGTTTGCCGGGATTTTTGATCTTGGGTCTTGGCATTCCGCGCTGACCTCTTGGACCCGGTCCCTTTACCTCTCTGACCTTTTCATCTGCCATTTCTATTTCTCCTTTAACTGATTACCTAGTATTATTTGATCTTCAAAATAAGTAAATCTTATTAGTTCTTTTCATCGAAGTCTGCATCACCATTAGCACCTGTCTGTGATTCATAAACTTCTCTATAGATAGGATTCCTTTCAAGGAGCTCCTTATGTGAACCAAAATCATTAACTGTTCCGTCTTCCATAACTATGATACGGTCGCAGTTTTCAACGCTGGAGATACGCTGTGCGATAATGAACTTTGTAGTATTAGGTATCTCCTGTGCAAAAGCTTTTCTGATCTTGGCATCAGTTGCAGTATCTACGGCAGAGGTCGAGTCATCAAGAATGAGGATCTTAGGAGCCTTAAGAAGGGCTCTAGCAATACAAAGTCTCTGCTTCTGACCACCGGATACGTTTGATCCGCCCTGTTCAATATATGTGTTGTAGCCCTGAGGCATCTTGTCTATGAATTCTGAAGCGCAGGCAAGTTCACATGCTCTTCTACACTCTTCTTCAGTTGCATCAGGCTTACCCCAGCGAAGGTTTTCATAAATTGTTCCTGAGAAAAGCTCGTTCTTCTGAAGAACAACAGCAACTTCATTACGAAGAACTTCAAGGTCATATTCTCTTACGTCGCGTCCGCCAACCTTGACACTACCTTCCTTAACGTCATAAAGACGACTAATAAGGTTAACAAGTGAAGACTTTGCTGAACCAGTACTTCCGATGATACCGATAGTCTCTCCTGACCTGATATCAAGATTTACATCTTTAAGAACAGGCTCCTTAGCATCTTCTTTATAAGAAAAATAAACATGATCAAATACTACGCTTCCGTCCTTAACTTCCATAACAGGATTCTCAGGATTAACGATAGAGCTCTTTTCATTAAGAACTTCTGCAATACGCTTTGCGCTGGCTTCTGACATAGTGATCATAACGAACACCATTGAAACCATCATAAGGCTCATGAGGATGTTCATGCAGTAAGCAAGAAGCGACATAAGAGCACCAGTTGTAAGCTCATTGGATACGATCATGTGAGCGCCTGCCCAGCTGATAAGAAGGATGCAGGTATATACTGTACCCATCATTACAGGTCCGATCTTGGCAAGTCTCTTTTCTGCCTTTACGAACATCTCATATATGTTGAAAGCTGCTTTCTGGAACTTTTCATTTTCGTATTCTTCACGAACATAAGCCTTAACAACGCGGATAGCTGATACGTTCTCCTGAACACTTTCATTAAGAGCATCGTAGCGCTCAAATACTTTCTTGAAGTATCTTGTGGTTGTTCCCATAAGGCCGAACATAATGCAAGCAAGGAAGATTACCGCTATAAGATAGATGCTTGCGATCCTTGGGCTTAAGTAAAATGACATTACCATGGCAACTACCATTGACATAGGAGCTCTGACTGCCATGGACAAAAGCATCATGAATGAGTTCTGGATATTAGTAACATCAGTTGTAAGTCTTGTTACAAGTCCTGATGTTGAGAACTTATCTATGTTGGCAAAAGAGAAAGTCTGAATGTTATCATGCATTGCCTTACGAAGGTTTCTTGAAAGGCCTGCTGATGCCTTGGATCTTGTAAGACCTCCCATACATCCGCACAAAAGTCCGAATGCAGCAACAACAACCATGATAAGACCTGCCTTTGCGATATAACCCATATCGCCCGGAACTTCGTCTGTTCCGATACCTATATCTACGATCCTACCCATAAGGACAGGTATGATCATCTCGCAGATAACTTCACCTATCATCCAAATAGGGGATATGATGGCAGTAAAGGTAAATTCCTTTAGCTGCTTAGCCAGTGTTTTTAGCATACTGTTATTTCCTTTTCTAATATTTTTTAGTCTAAATCCTCACATTCGAGGAATTGAGCGATCAAAACTGCTCAACATTCTGGTAGATCCTTTCAAGGAAGCTTCGACGCTGCTTAACTTCCTCTTCAGAAAAACCCTTGATCAGGTCCTGATCCATCTGATCATTGTATTTCTTGTTCTTATGAAGAAAATCACAGGCCTTCCCTGTCAGCTTGATATAAGAAGATCTGGAATCATTGGGATTGGGTGCTCTCTCCACCATCTTCTTTTCTTCAAGCCTGTTGATAAGGCCTACTGCACTTGGATGAGTGATATGCAGGATCGTGCACAGCTCACCTGTAGTAATAGGATCTTCTCCATGGAAAAAAACGCTCAGAAGCACACCCATCTGAGAAAAAGTCAGATCATCTTTTTTCAGGGCTTCATCCTGGTGCTTATGAATCTTCTCCGCGATCATCTTGAACTTACGACCAATAGGTTCATACCCCGGCTTCAGGCCACGTGGACCACGGCACTTTTTTCCCGATGAATTATTACTTTCTAAAGCTTCCTTCTCTTTTTTCAATTTAGTCTCCTCTATTTTCTTCCCATACACGTTACACCTCTTTTCCCGGTCTCCCCAATTCGATGAAAAAGGCGTGTATTCCTGAAAAATACGCTCAGGAACTTATCTCTTTTCATAAAAAGAGACCACCCTCACATTTATGTAGCATGTTACATAAATTATGATAGGTAGTCTCCTACATATTGTCAATAACAAAAAACCAATATTTATAAAAGTTTAGATTTTTTTAATTATCAGGTCTCTCTGGCCTGAAGCTTTGACTCTTTGAATTTCTCGCACATATCACATGCAAAGTTCTCAGGATAGAGCTGAACCATTGTCGAGTCAACGAGATCACCTATTTCCATTCTGAATGTAACCTTAACGAATTTCTCTATGTTGGACTCAAACATTCTTTCAAATATCTTAACTGACTCAACATCGATCCACTTAACTTCAGGTGTGCTTATATCTACAGGAATTCCAAGCATAGATGAAAGAGATGTAGCACTTGATCCCATCATCTGGTTCATTGCTTCAGATGCTGCTGAAAGCTGAATTTCTGTGATGTCACCTTCAACATTAGAACCATCGCCACCCATCATAAGATCAGCCATACATTTAACATCATGATCCTTAAGGATAAGTATGTTATTGCCTTCAAGACCCTTAATGTAATGGATCTGAACAAATATACATATATTGGAATAATCATCCAGGGATTCACTTCTGTTGATGACCTCAATTCTGGGAGTTGTAATATTTACTTTCTGATTGATCATCATACCAAGTGCAGTCGCCGAGGTACCCATACTGATATTAGCAACTTCTCCGAGAATATCTAACTGTTCATCTGTAAGCTTTCCACAACCCAAGGTGATACCTCCTTTTGCGTTTTTGTGCTTTTGTGATTATTTTTGATTATTTATGATTGATTTTGATTGTTTTTGGTGATACGATGTTCTTGTAAGCGAGATAATGTTGCCTTTAAGTTTATCGGATATCTTTCTGATTTTTTTAACACCTTTTTTTAAAAAAACGAGGTTTATATGCTGACACAGGAAAGACGGGACATAATAACCCGAATTGTAAACGAAAAGAATGCAGTGACTGTTGCTGAACTTGTGGAGGAGCTCGATACTTCTGCTGCTACCATAAGGCGTGACCTTACGGAGCTTGATAAAGAGCGCCGCATTATCAAGGTCTTTGGCGGAGCTACTTCCATTAATAGTGTTTCTACAGGAGAAGATGCTGTTAAGGAAAAGCTTTTGAAGAATGTTGAAGCCAAGGACGAGATCAGCCGTTATGCTGCTTCACTCATCGTTGACGATGACTTCGTTTATATTGACTCGGGTACAACTACTCTTAAACTTATCGATTACATAACTAATACCAAAGCTAAATACATTACAAATGGTATAGTTCATGCCAAGCGTCTTATTGAGCGCCACCTTGATACCATCATAATCGGCGGCAGGGTCAAGGCAAGAACAGAAGCGGTAATCGGTTCTGACTGTGTCGATGTCATAAGGCGTTATCACTTTACAAAGTCCTTTATGGGTACCAACGGCATTTCAATAAAAGCAGGTTTTACAACACCTGATGTCGATGAGGCCATGGTCAAGGCCGAGGCTATCAAGCACTCATATATGTCCTACGTACTTGCCGATCATTCCAAGTTTGGCGTGGTCAGCTCCGTAACATTTGCAGAACTCAAGTCATGTGCCATCATCACTGACAGAGAGCCCTCCAAACAATACGAAGATGAGACAGTTATCAAATATTTCCAGCACAAAGTTGCAGGAAAGGAGAATTAATAATGATATACACAGTTACCTTTAATCCAGCCTTGGACTACGTAGTTCACATGTCACAGGATCTGGCTATCGGTATGACTAACAGATCAGACTCTGAAGAGATCTATTTCGGAGGTAAAGGCATCAACGTTTCCAACGTACTGCGCGAACTCGACCTTCCAACTACTGCTCTTGGTTTTATAGCAGGTTTTACAGGAAAGGCTCTTGATGAGGGCGTTGCAGCATCTGGGATCAAGACTGATTTCATAAAGCTTCCGGAAGGTAACACAAGGATCAACGTCAAGATCAAGGCTGCAGACGAAACCGAGATCAATGGTCAGGGTCCAAAGATCCCTGACGAGTGTCAGAAAGCTCTTTTTGCAAAGCTTGATGAGCTCAAGGAAGGCGATACTCTTGTTCTTGCAGGCAGTATCCCATCTTCTCTTCCAAGTGATGTATATGAAAGGATCCTTGAAAGACTTGATGGCAAAGGAATCAGATTTGTAGTAGATGCGATCAAGGACCTGCTCCTTAACGTACTTAAGTATCATCCATTCCTTATAAAGCCCAACAAGCAGGAACTTGGCGAGATGTTCGGAGTAGAGATAAATTCCGACGAGGACACAGTCCTTTATGCCAAGAAGCTTCAGGAGAAGGGCGCTCGCAACGTACTTATCTCCATGGCAGGTGATGGATCACTTCTTGTAACAGAAGATGGTCAGATCTTAAGACAGGGTGTTTGCAAGGGTAAAGTAAAGAACTCTGTCGGAGCCGGAGATTCAATGGTTGCAGGCTTCATCGCAGGATATGAAAAGTCAGGCGGTGACTACAAAGTTGCTCTTAACCTTGGAACAGCCTGCGGCGGTGCTACTGCTTTCTCAGACGGACTTGCCAAAAAAGATCTTATTGATGAGCTTTATAAAACACTTAACTAAGTAAGAAGATACTGACAGTTAAGTACAGTATTTTCAGATAAAAAATAATAAAGGTATTCTTTTAAGAAAGGGATAGGGTTTAAGCGTATGAAAATCACAGAGTTTTTACAGCCTCAGGGTGTGAAGCTTGGTCTATCAGTTGCAGATCAGAATGCAGCAATTGACGAGCTCATTGCTTTACACAGCGCAGCAGGCAATTTAAGCGATGCAGCAGCATTCAAGGATGCTATTCTTGCTCGTGAAGCAAAGGGATCAACAGCAATTGGCAAAGGTATTGCAGTTCCTCACGGAAAGTCTTCTGCTGTAAGCAAAGCAGGACTTACTGCTATCACAGTTCCTGGCGGCGTAGATTACAAGTCACTTGATGGCAATCCATCAAATCTTATTTTCATGATCGCTGCTCCAGACGGTGCTGCTGATACACATCTTGAAGTTCTTTCAAAGCTTATGACAATGCTTATGGATGATAACTTCACAAAGAAGCTTGTTGCAGCTACATCTGTTGATGAATTCATGAAGATCATCGACGAAAAAGAAGCTGAGAAGGATAGAGAAGCTGCTGCAAAAGCTGCTCCTTCTTCCAAGAAAACTCTTAATCTTCTCGCAGTTACAGCTTGTCCTACAGGTATCGCTCATACTTACATGGCAGCTGAAGCCCTTGAGCAGGCTGCAAAAGATAAAGGCTTCGATATCAAGGTTGAGACAGACGGATCAGGCGGAGCTAAGAATGTTCTTACAGCTGCTGAGATCAAGGACGCTGACGTTATCATCCTTGCAGTAGACAAGAACGTTGAAATGGGACGTTTCGATGGCAAGAAGGTTATCAAGGCTTCTACAGCTAACGCTATTCACAATGCTGAAGACCTTCTCGCTAAGGCTGAAAGCGGCGATGTTCCTGTATATCACCACACAGGCGAAGTATCTCAGGGCGCTTCAGTTGACGGCGACGAGACACTTGGACGTAAGTTCTACAAGCACCTTATGAATGGTGTATCACACATGCTTCCATTCGTAATTGGTGGTGGTATTCTTGTAGCTCTTGCATTCCTTGTTGATACAATCGCTGGATATGGCACAACAGGTGGCGGTAACTTTGGTCAGATGACTCCTCTGTCAGCCTTCTTCAAATATGTAGGCGGACTTGCAATGGGTCTTATGGTTCCTGTTCTTGCTGGTTATATCGCTTATTCCATCGCTGACAGACCTGGTCTTGCTGTTGGTTTTACAGGCGGTCTTCTTGCATCAAGCGGTAATGCAGCTCTTGCTTCATTTAAATTCCTTCCTGATGGAATGGAAGATATTGCTGAGAACTACAAGTTTATATCCCAGTCTTGGGAAAGCACTTCAGGTTTCAATGGATTCCTTAAATCATTTGCATTCCAGGGATCAGGTAATACAGTATCAGGTTTCCTTGGTGGTATAGCAGCAGGTTTCCTTGCAGGTGCTATCGTACTGTGGCTCAAGAAGATCACTTCAGGATTCCCGAAGTCACTTGAAGGAATCAAGCCCGTACTTATATATCCTCTTTGCGGTGTATTCCTTATCGGACTTGCAATGTGCTTTGTCTTAAATCCTATTATCGGACTTATCAATACAGGCCTTTCCACAATGCTTACAGCACTTCAGGCCGCTAACCTCATCGCTCTTCTTGGTCTTATCCTCGGAGCTATGATGGCTATCGATATGGGTGGTCCTATCAACAAAGCCGCTTATGTATTCGGAACTGGTATGTTAGCTCAGGCAGCCCTTGACCCAAGTCTTGGAACTGCAGCATATATCTCAATGGCAGCTATCATGGTTGGTGGTATGGTTCCTCCAGTTGGTATTGCTATTGCATGTAAACTCTTCCCTAAGAAGTTTACAGTAGCTGAGCGCGAGACATGGATCACAAACATCGTAATGGGTTCTTCCTTCATTACAGAAGGTGCTATCCCATTTGCAGCAGCTGATCCTATTCACGTAATTCCTTGTACAATGATCGGTTCCGGTGTTGCTGGTCTTCTTTCAGCAATATTTGGATGCACACTTATGGCTCCTCACGGTGGAATCTTCGTATTCGCAACTGTAGGTAATCCTCTTCTCTACATCGTTGCTTGGCTCGTTGGTTCTGTTATCACAGCCGTACTTCTTGGATTCCTCAAGAAAGATAAAGAGTGATATATAAATTTTTTACCATAATCTTATTAAAGGTTGGTAAATAGCAGTATCACTTAGTAAAATGCCATAAACCATAGTGGTTTCAAATAATACTTCATCGCCCTGCATGCTGTCAAAGGCATGCAGGGTATTAGTGCTAATTATGGATATCGATTATAATAAGATTAGAAATCTATATAATCCATGGCACAGTTACATGATCAGATATTGTTACAATATAGGCTATGATATGCGAATCACGCATGGCTATGCCATTTGCGTTGTTCTATCACCATATAAATGTGAAATAAATGATCTAAATATTTTTTAATAAACCATAGGAGGAATAACAAATGGTATCAGCAAATGTTAAAGTAGTTAATGCAGAAGGAATGCACATGCGTCCGGCTAGTCTTTTTTGCCAGACAGTAACTCCTTTCCAGAGCACAGTTAAGATCAATTTCAACGGTAATGAATTCGATGCAAAGTCAGTTATGATGCTCATGAGCGCATGCATTAAATGTGGTGCAGAAATCGAGATCAAGTGTGACGGACCTGACGAGAACGAAGCTCTTAAGGCTGCTGTTGATCTTGTAAACAGCGGACTTGGCGACTAATATGTTAACTTGAATTGATAATTCAAGTTAACATCTCAACATTGTTGAACCTGTGGTTCAACAATGTTCGGGAAAGGACAGATGAATTTACTAAATTTATGAACCATAGGTTCAACAATGTTCAATTATAATCATTAAATTGAAAGGATCGGACAAATATGTACGAGGGAATTGCTGCTTCAAGAGGCATCGGAATTGGTTCTGTATGCCGTATTATCGAGCATGATCTGACATATGAAAATCACAAACCCGAAGATACTGAAGCTGAAAAAGGCCGTCTCCACGATGCTGTAGAGTCTTTCAAAAAAGAAACTATGGAAATGGCAGACGATATCCGTAAGAGAATCGGACCTAAGGAAGCTGAGATACTTGAGGGTCATCTTGTTATGATCTCTGACCCTGCAATGGTAGGCGAGATGGACAAGATGATCGATAACAATCAGTGCGCAGAAGCTGCTGTCACTGCTGTTTGTGATATGTTCATCAACATGTTCTCATCTATGGATGATGAGGTAATGAAACAGCGTGCATCTGATGTTAAGGATATCAAGAACAGTCTTTTAAAGATCCTTCTTGGCATCGAGGATATCAATATAGGCAAGGTGGCACCAGGAACAGTTCTTGTTGCCAAGGACCTTACACCTTCAATGACATCCCAGATCGTCAAAGAGAACGTTGCCGGTATCATCACAGAGATAGGTGGTAAGACTTCCCACTCTGCTATCCTTGCAAGAGCACTTGAAATCCCTGCTGTACTCTCAGTTCCAGGAATCATTGATCTTGTAAACGACAAGGATACAGCTATCATCGATGGTACTGAGGGACAGGTATTTATCAATCCTACAGGAGACGTGCTCTCCACATATATCAGAAAACGTGAAGACTTCATCAGGAAGCAGGAAGAGCTTAAGAAATTCCACGGCAAAGAGACTGTTACTGCTGATGGCAAGAAGCTTGAACTGTTCTGCAACATCGGAACTCCTAAGGATGCCAAGAAGGCTATCGAGTGCGATGGTGAGGGAATTGGCCTTTTCCGTTCAGAATTCCTGTTCATGAACAATACTCATCTTCCTAACGAAGACGAGCAGTTTGAAGCATACAAGGAAGCCGTTCAGACCATGGGCGGCAAGGCCGTTATCATCCGTACCCTTGATATCGGTGGCGATAAGGACATTCCTTATCTTAATCTGGAAAAAGAGGAGAACCCATTCCTCGGCTACAGAGCAGTTCGTTACTGCCTGGCTAATCCGGATACTTACAAGATCCAGCTTCGTGCTATCATGCGCGCAAGTGCTTTTGGTAAAGTTAAGATCATGCTTCCTCTTGTTACAACAGTTGACGAAATTAGAAGTGTCAAGGCTATGGTTGAAGAACTGAAAAAAGACCTTGATGCTGAAGGTATCGACTATGACAAGAACATCGAAGTTGGTTGTATGATGGAAACAGCAGCAGCTTCTCTTATCGCAGATAAGCTTGCTAAAGAGTCTGATTTCTTCTCAATCGGAACCAACGATCTGACTCAGTACACAATGAGCGTAGACAGAGGAAATGCAAAGGTTGCATACCTTTATTCCGCATTCCAGCCATCAGTGCTCCGCTCTATCAAGAACATCATCGCAGCAGGTAATGCAGCAGGCATTCCTGTTGGTATGTGCGGAGAGGCAGCTGCAGATCCTCTTATGATCCCGCTTCTCATTGCATTCGGTCTTGATGAGTACAGTGTTAACCCTGTACTGGTACTGACAGCAAGATGCATTATCAGCAAGTGGTCTGTGGAAGAGGCTAAGGCTCTCGCAGACAAGGTAATGGAGCTTGATACAGAAAAAGAGATCGTAGAGCTCTTGAAAGCATCAGCTAAAGATTAATGAGATTCAGATTGCGTTGCTATTTAATTCTCCATAAAAGGCCGGGTGCTGGCAGTTAATTAACTGCCAGCACCCTTTTCTTTTAAGGCAGGAATTACTGAATGTAGCTCTGCATGTGCCTTATTTATCAAATAATTATTACGCTGCATCATCTAATGCTCTGCTGTTTAAGAAACTCTCTGTTCGTTTCTGAACGTTCTGCTGTAGGTTTACGTAGAAAAGAAAATTGTCGTACAGGTGGAGGCTTCCTTCGGGGAAGATGTCAAGTACAGGCGGGTAATTAGCTGTATCTATGTCTGTGACTATAAGTGAACCTCTGTCGGGGTCGATGTAGGCACCGTACTTTCCTACTTCTATAGATGTTATGGCGCCGGTTTTGCTGTCCTGGGTTACTGTTCCAAGGTTTAAAGACTTATCAGCCACTTCACTGTCAGTTCTCCAGTTGAGAGGGTTGATGGAATATACTTTTGTGCCGGCGGGGATGATCATTGAATCGGTTACGCCAGCTGCTTCGCATTCGTAGCTTACTAC
>CAMVNV010000067.1 GCA_947168935.1 uncultured Butyrivibrio sp.
TTAATGATTCTTTTGGACATGATACAGGAGATGAGGTACTTGAGGATATCTCAGGTATACTTACAGAATCTTCCGGAGAAAAAGATGTTCTGATGAGAATCGGCGGCGATGAATTTGTAGGCTTTTCTGAAGGATCTTTTTCTGAAGAGTTGATTCAGCGAAGATTTGACAGAATAAGAAGTGGCCTTAGATGGACAAGGTTCTATCGAAAATATAAACAGAAGATAACCCTCTCTATGGGAGCTGTTATCCTGGATGGTAAGACCGATTATTCTTATAAGACATTGTACAAGGTCGCAGATGATCTTTTATATACATCAAAAAGAAATGGCAAAAATATAATGACTGCACAGTGATGTGCAGTCATTTGTTGTATATAGAATTATTATTCTTTACTTAGTTTATCCAAGTGCTACATCCAGTGTCATCATAAGTGTAAAGCCCAGTGCAAACATTATTGTACTCACATTGGTATGTTTACCCGATGCCATCTCAGGAATAAGCTCCTCGATAACTACGTACATCATAGCTCCTGCGGCAAAGCACAAAAGATATGGAAGTACCGGGATTACAAGACTTGCAAGAAGGATAGTAACAATAGTTCCTATAGGCTCAACAAGTCCTGAAAGAACTCCGCTTACAAAGGCTTTGCTTCTGGTCTCGCCCTTACTTCTAAGAGGCATTGAGATGATCGCACCTTCCGGGAAGTTCTGGATAGCGATACCAAGGGCAAGAGCAAGTGCTCCTGCGGCAGTGATGCCGTTTGTTCCTGACATCCATCCTGCGTATACGACACCAACAGCCATACCTTCAGGGATGTTGTGGAGCGTAACAGCAAGGACCATCATAGTAGTTTTCTGGAAGCTTGATTTCAAACCCTCAGGCTCATCACTGTTCATATGAAGGTGAGGGATGATCATATCCAGAAGGAGCAGGAACAGTATACCAGCCCAGAAACCAACAACAGCAGGGATAAAGGAAAGTTTTCCCATATCTTCAGACTGCTCCATGGCAGGAATGATAAGACTCCATATGGATGCAGCCACCATGACGCCTGCAGCAAAGCCTTCAAGTGCATGGCTTAATTTTTCGCTTAGTTCTTTTTTCATGAAAAAGACCATTGCAGAACCAAGCGCTGTTCCTAAAAAGGGTACCAGTACGCCGATTAATAGTTGTGTATTCATCAGAATTCAACCGTTCTGGCAGGTGCTGCAAATGATGAGAAAGTAGCTTTGCCGCCATCAAAATACAGAACAGCTGTATTTCCGTCTCCCGGGGCGTACATGTTTTTTAAGCCGGGATTTTTCTCAAGCATATCTGTTTCTGCTTCGATGCGGTTGTCGTAAACAAGCTTACCTTCAACTCTGAGCCACTGGCCATCCTTGAATGCACAGATCTCAACCTTAGGATTTTTCTCTATCTGCTTGAAGACATCCTTTTTCTTGCCTGTCTGGATGTAGAGTTTTCCTTCGAATATCTCAGCTGTTCCAAAAGGTCTAACTCTTGGCTGGTCTCCATCTACAGTAGCGAGATAATAGGTCTGTGCGCTTTTCAAAAATTCCTGTACTTCTTCGATCGGTGTTGTTGCCATAATTGGTCCTCCTTATGCTGTGTATATGTTAAGTGTATTTATATAATATCTTTATACTGTGTATATATTAAGTGTATTTTTATAATATCTTTAATAGTGATTTTGTATTCGTGATTCACTATTTAATTGGATTCTCTTTTATTATATTACAAAATGATTGGATGCAAATTACAAATCTATAGATGTTATAATAAAAAAGTTATGTGAATTTTTTGATAGTAATAATTTTTCAAGATCACTGTTTTCCATTAGTGTCGATTATCTATAACCTATGAAGTTTTTTGTGTTATTGTCCGAGAACTCTGTACATAATGATATCTGCGATTCTGTTTATGCAATAAGGAGAATTTGTTAAGGAATAAAAAGTATTGTTAATTGTGCTTAAATGTATTTAAATATACTCGAAGGAGTATATTGTTATTAATACGTTAAATATCACAAATTACAAGCCAAAAGATTTTGCTGAATTGTTAGGCGTTTCAGTAAAAACGCTTCAACGACGGGACAGAGAAGGTATTTTAAAAGCAAACCGAACTCCAACTGATAGGCGTTATTACACTTATGACCAATATCTTCAGTTTAAAGGCATAAATTTAGAAAATGATAATCGCCAAACTGTTATTTATGCCAGAGTTTCTACAAGAAATCAAAAAGATGATTTGCGAAACCAAGTATCATTTTTGCGACAGTTTTGTAATGCAAAAGGTCTTATTGTCGATCAATGCATTGAAGATTATGGGAGTGGTCTAAATTACAACCGTAAAAAGTGGAATGAACTATTAGATGAAGTGATGGAACGAAAAGTTAAAACCATTATAGTCACACATAAAGACAGATTCATCAGATTTGGCTATGACTGGTTTGAAAAATTCTGTACAAAGTTTAATACAACAATAGTGGTAGTAAATAATGAAGAACTATCACCACAGGAAGAACTTGTACAGGACATTGTTTCAATTCTTCATGTTTTTTCCTGTAGGCTGTATGGACTTCGTAAGTATAAAAAACAAATAGAAAGGGATGAGGAAATTGCTAAAGAGCTTCAAGACTGAAATAAATCCGTCAACGGAGCAGATAGTCAAAATAAATAAAACTATCGGGACTTGTAGATACATCTACAATTTCTATCTTGCTCATAACAGAGAACTTTATGATAAAGGTGAGAAGTTTATGAGTGGAAAAAGTTTTAGCGTTTGGCTGAATAATGAATATCTTCCTAATAACTCGGATAAATTATGGATTAAGGAAGTAAGTTCTAAATCGGTAAAAAAATCTATCGAGGACGGATGCACTGCTTTTACAAAATTTTTCAAACATCAAAGTGGATACCCTAAGTTCAAGAAAAAGGATAAGTCGGATGTAAAGATGTATTTTGTAAAGAATAATCCAAAAGATTGCGCTTGCGAAAGACATCGCATAAACATACCTACTCTTGGTTGGGTGAAGCTTAAAGAAAAAGGGTATATACCTACAACTAAGGATGGATGGAAAATCAAAAGTGGTACTGTTTCAAAAAGGGCAGGTAGATATTATGTGTCTGTACTTGTAGAAATTCCTGATGCCAAGGTAGCTAATAACTGCAATGACGGTATTGGCATTGATTTAGGACTAAAGGATTTGGCAATCGTTTCTAATGGTAAAACTTTTAAAAACGTTAACAAGTCTAGCAGAGTTAAAAAACTTGAAAAACAACTACGTAGAAAGCAAAAATGTCTTTCTCGTAAGTATGAAAATCTAAAGAAAGGAGAGTCCTCTCAAAGAGCGAATATACAAAAACAAAAGCTTAAAGTACAGAAACTTCATCATAAGTTAAATAATATCCGTACTGATTACATCAATAAAACAATAGCAGAGATAGTGAAAACCAAACCGTCTTATATAACTATTGAAGATTTGAATGTATCTGGAATGATGAAGAACAGGCATCTTTCAAAAACCGTTTCGTCACAGAAATTCTACGAGTTTAGAACTAAACTTAAAGCGAAATGTGATGATAATGGTATTGAACTTAGGATTGTAGATAGATGGTATCCATCTTCTAAATTATGCCATTGCTGCGGAGCTATCAAAAAAGACTTAAAACTTTCAGATAGAGTTTATAAATGTAGTTGTGGATATGTTGAAGACAGAGATTTCAATGCCAGTCTAAACCTAAGAGATGCTTTAACTTACGAGATTGCATAATCACGCAAACGTAAGTGTGTACCGAAGGCTATTTCGGGAATTAACGACTGTGGAGTGTACAAGAACTTGTGAGTAGATATGATTTCGGTCAATCAAAAGCATACACGATGAAGCAGTAAGTAATGTTCGTGAGAACTTACAACATCTCGATATGAGTATATTTAATCATATTTTGAGTGGCAGGATTTATGGTTTACGGTACATGGTTATCACTGCTTCCACCAATCATTGCTATAATTCTAGCTCTTGTTACCAAGCAGGCATATCTTTCACTGTTCGTAGGCGTTGTGACAGGTGCATTTCTCATGGCCGGACCGCATCCATGGTCTGCTTTTGAGATACTGCTGGATACTATGATAAGTAATGTCGATCTTACTATTATCATATTTTTAATACTTATAAGTATAGTCGTAAGGCTCATGCAGATGAGCGGCGGGACTAACTCGTATGGCGAATGGGCTTACAGGAATCTTAAAAACAAAAAGTCATCACTTATAGCGACAAGCCTTCTTGGAGTTCTTATCTTTATGGATGATGGATTTAACTGCCTTACGGTAGGATCTGTCATGATGCCTGTCACGGATAAGTTCAAGGTTTCAAGAGCAAAGCTTGCCTATATCATCGATGCAACAGCAGCACCTGTCTGCATTTTGGCACCTGTATCAGCATGGGCGGCAGCCATCAATTCATATATCCCCGAAGGGTATGATATTAATGGTTTTAGTATGTTCGTAAAGGCAATCCCTTTCAATTTCTACGCAATACTGACTCTTGTCATGGTATTTGGAACATCCTTTGCGGGATTTGATTATGGACTTATGAAAAAATATGAGCTGGCAGTAGAAAACGGAAAGCCTGATACAAGTGCCGGCAGACGAAGCGGTGAAGCATCAGAGTTTTCTGGCAAAAAAGGAGCAGTCATAGATCTGGTACTACCTATGGTATTCCTTATAGTTCTTGCAATTGCAGCCATGATATATACAGGATATCTTGGAGGTGGAAGGACACTTATAGAGTGCTTTGCAGGATGTGAATCAGCTAAAAGTCTTGTATTTGCTTCTCTTATGACCATAATATTCTGCGCTTTTTTGTACCTTCCAAGAAAAGTCATGTCCTTCAAAGATTACATGGAGTGCATTCCAACAGGATCTACGCTTATGGTTCCGTTTATGATAATACTTGTCCTTGCCTGGACTCTTAAGGGCATGATCGGAGGACTTGGAGCAGATGTCTTTATTGATTCAATGATGCAGGGAGCAAGAAGCGCTTATGCACTTCTTCCGATATTTCTTTTCCTTGTTTCTGTGTTTGTATCTTTTTCTTCAGGAACAAGCTGGGGAACTTTTGCTATCATGATCCCTATTACAGTTGCCATGCTCGCATCTGACCAGCAGATGCTTCTTATAGGAATCGCAGCATGCCTTGCAGGAGGCGTTACAGGAGATCACATATCACCAATCTCTGATACCACCATCATGTCAAGCTCAGGAGCCGGGTGCAATCATATTGATCATGTAAGATCGCAGATTCAGTACCAGATACCGGTTATCATAGCTTCTGCGGTTGGATATGTCATTGCAGGATATACAAGGAGCTTTGTAATAGCACTTCCTGTGGCTATAGTGCTTCTTGCCTGTGAATTGTATCTGATCAAACGGAGAGTAACGGGCGGGAAATGATAATGAATCACCCTGCAATTGGCATTGAAAATTGCGGCGGCGCATTCTCGTGACTTTAGTCGTGAGTTAGCCGCCGCAGTGTGAGGCTTCACGAAATCATATTTGGATCATGTATTTTTACGGAAAACATCCGCCTGATTTGCGTTACACGACATTTCATAGTAAAATACGAAAGATGCACGTTTTTTGCTTAAATAAGATTGGAGATTGATAATGAAATTAGCTGTAACTTATGCTGGTGGAGATATTTTCCCACATTTTGGTAAGACTGAAGAATTCAAGATTTATGAAATAGAAGATAACAAGGTCGTTGCAAGTACTGTTATTGGTAACGAAGGCCTTGGACATGAGGCACTTGCTGGACTTCTCGCTGAGCAGAAGATTGAGAAGCTTATCTGTGGCGGACTTGGACAGGGAGCTTTAAATGCTCTTACACAGGCAGGTATAGAAGTTGTTTCAGGAGCAGAAGGCGATGCTGATGCTGCTGTATACGCATATCTTAATGGAGAACTTGAGTCTAAAGGTGTTAACTGCGATCACCATCATGAAGAAGGTGAAGAGCATAGCTGTGGACATCATGAAGAAGGTGGCTGTGGTCATCACGAAGAGGCGTCTGAGGCTCAGGATGGCTGCGGCGGATGTGGCAGCGATGCTGAAGAAGGCTGCGGCGGATGCGGCTCTGACGAAGAGTGCGGCGGCTGTGGCTCAAACGAAGGCGGCTGTGGTGGCTGCGGCGGTTGCGGCGGCCCAAGACCTGTTATCTTTGAAGGCCCTAACGCTGGTAAGAAAGTAAGCGTTCACTATAAGGGAACACTTGATGATGGTTCTCAGTTCGATTCATCCTATGACAGAGGTCAGACACTTGACTTTATCTGCGGTACAGGAATGATGATCGCTGGTTTTGATAAGGCTGTTGTAGAGATGGAAGTAGGCCAGACTGTTAACATTCACCTTGAGCCTGAAGAAGCATACGGCGTACGTGATGCTGCAAATATCTTCACACTCAACATCAGTGAACTTCCTGGTTCAGAGAATCTTAATGTAGGTCAGCAGGTATTCCTTCAGGATCCTATGGGAAGAGCATTCCCTGTTGTAGTTAAGGACAAGGATGATCAGACAATCACTCTTGATGCTAACCACGAACTTGCTGGTAAGGCCCTTAACTTCGAGATCAACCTTGTAAGTATCGAAGACTAATAAAAAGAACTGATCGTTCTTTGTAGTATTCCGGAGGCGGTAATACTTCATAGTTCGATCAGTTCTTTTTTTATGTGTGAAAAGTTATAGCTTACATTTTGACAATGAGTACGCCCTTACTATCAAGCTTTCCTTCTAAAGCTTCGCCATCCTGCGCCCATTTTCTTGCAAAGAGAACTTCAGCTCCCTCTTTAAGCGGAATAGTAACAGCTTCCTCCTCGCAGTTAAGATATACTGCGATAGTTCCAGTTTCATCAATCTTCAGATAAGAAATTACTCTATCCCCTTCAATATCATTTGGGAAGTGGAAGTTCCTGCTCTTGCAGGCAGGAGTATTTTTTCTCATAGCGATAATAGATTTCATGGTCTTAAGCTCTGTATCCTTAAGGCCCTTATCTATAGCATCCCAAGGCATACATCTGCGGCAGTCAGGATCAAAGCCGCCCTCCATAGCAACTTCCGTGCCATAGTAGATACAAGGACTTCCAGGCATTGTGAACAGGATCGCAAGCTGCTGATAGAACACATCTATATCGCCCCCAACCTTATGGAGAAGCCTGTTGGTATCGTGTGAATCCAGAAGGTTGAAAAGGACGTCATTAACCTGAGAGTAGTACATGGTAAAGCATCTGTTAATGTCGTATTCAAAGGTGCTTCTGTCCCTGTCCTTGTAGATCCAGAAGTCAGTTATGGCGCTTGCAAGAGGATAGTTCATTACAGCGTCATATTCGTCTCCGCGAAGCCAGGTAATAGAGTCGTGCCATATCTCGCCAAGAAGATAGAAGTCACTCTTCATGCGCTTGGTCATATATCTTACAGCTCTTAAAAATGAGTGTGATACCTCATTACCAACATCGAATCTGAGTCCGTCTATGTCAAAAGTCTCGATCCAGAACCTGATGATATCAAGAAGATAGTCCTGAACCTCAGAATTGCTGGTGTTAAGTTTAGGCATATGCTCTGCAAAGGCAAAAGAATAAAAGCGTCCATCTCTTGTATCGCGTCCTGTCTCTATAGGCCACTTGTTGACCATGTACCAGCTGGCATATTTAGACTCCTTGCCCTTTTCAAGAACATCCATCCACATGGGATGATCAGAACCTGTATGGTTAAATACAGCATCCAGCATGACGCGGATTCCTGCAGCATGAGCTTCATCCACAAGGGCGCGAAGATCTTCGTTGGTGCCAAAGTGGCTGTCCACCTTCTTGTAATCCTTGGTATTGTACTTGTGATTGGACTTGGACTCAAACACAGGATTAAGGTAAATTCCGGTAATTCCAAGGTCCTTAAGATAAGGAATCTTGTCACGAATACCCCTTATGTCTCCGCCGTAGAAGTCTCTAAATCCAGTCTCCTTATATTCCCAGGGAAGTACGCCCTCAGGATCTATTGAATGGTCACCATTACAGAATCTTTCTGGGAAAATCTGATACCAGACCGTATCATTGACCCATGAAGGCGTCTCAAATACATCGCAAGGGTTCATCCATGGCATGATGAAATAGGACAGAGCCTTGCCATCCTGATTCATTTCCTCCTCTGTATAAAAGCCATCCTCGAAGTAATACATGCACTCGTCGCCTGAGTGAAGCTCGAAGTAGTACTTACTTCTCTTATATTCTGGGAAAAGAGTAGTAGTCCACCATATATGGTCTTTGAGATTTTTCTTAAAATAGATCTCTTCACGCTTTCCACTCCATTTCTCACATCCGCCCATAATTCCGGCATCGTAAGGATCGCCATGGATAATATAAACGTGGTCGATGTCATAGCCTGTTTTGATGTTGATAACAAGGCTGTCTGTATCAAGACTATAGCAGTACTGGTCTGATGTGCGGTGGTATATTGCTCCTAAATTCATAAAAATCCTCCATGCGGGGTTAAAATGTTCATGTTCTTTGTTGCAGTCACCAAATACCATGTGAAAAAAGACTGGTGTTTGGCAATGGCAGAGCTGGTGGTGAAATAAGGTAGCTCTAAAAATAATAGTTTACGGAAAACGTTTTCCGTTGGAAACAATATACACCAAACAAATAATAAATGCAACATAAAAAGAAAAATAAATAATCTGCTGAATGCATAAAAAGAACAATATATAATCTGCTGAATGCATAAAAAGAACAATATATAATCTGCTGAATGAAAAATGAAGCAAAAAAAGAGGCAATATTGTTAAAAAACAAAGTCGGATTTTGCTTAGATGTCAGACAAAAAACGTGTATTAGTCATTAAAATTACGGAGAAACATAAAGACAAACTTTTCGTCATATAAAAATGTCATTTCATCCAAAAACAAATATTCAAAAAACTTTTAATACTAATATGGAAATTGTGTCAGGGATGATTAAGTGATTAAAGACTGACATAGTAACTATTTTTATTGGAGGAAATATGAGTAACAGAACAGCAATTTTAAAAAGACTCATGGTTGCTACAACAGTCATGACTATGACTCTTGGCGGATCAATGACGGCACTTGCCGCTGAAAACGGGGGATGCTCATGTGATGATGATTCTACAGTTGTAGTTGTTATTGATGAGCAGGCAGCTACAGAAGCAGAGAAGGAAATTCTTGGCAATCCTGATGAAGCGCAGACAGAATCTGAGACAGCTGTTTATGAAGAGTACACAACAGCGGGGATCAATGAATATGCTAAGGAAGTAGCAGAAGAAATAGAACCTGGAGAAGTATTTGTTGACCCTGAAACACAGAAGCTTCCAACTGAGTATGCTGATGACAGAGAAGATGGTGAAGAGCCAATCAATCCTCTCGCAGAGGGTGAAGCGCATATAACAATTACTGATTCTTCACTTGAAGATGAAGATGTACTTCAGGGAAGAACAGAAGTTGTAGCTTATACTGCAAATAGCATGGTTCCACTTGAAGCAGATGAAGAGTCAGCTGAGGCAACAAAGTATTATGTTTCTTTAAACTCTACTAATACAAAAGTTCTTGGTAATAGAAATATTGAAACAGCTATTACAGTTCCTGTAGCAACAGGCTGTGATGATCCTGCGAGTGCAGTTGCATATGTTAATCCAAATTATGGAATTTTCAATCCTGTTGATAAAGTTGATTTGACATATGACGCTGAGCATGGTACATGGACAGTTAATATTACATTAAGAAGTGAATATAGTTATAAAATTGTTAATGGTGAAGAGAAGCCAGTAAATTATTATAACTATGGAAACATTTACATGGTTAAATACGATGCAGTTAAGAAACAGGTAGTAGTTGAGCCGGTTCAGCCTGGCGAAGAGCCTACAGTTAACGAGAATGAGACTGTTATTGCACAGGTAGATGCAAGCGCATTAGAGACAAGTGAAGTAGCACCTGTTAATGACTACTATCAGTTCAACCTTAACGCTGCAAAGGCTATCAGAGAAGCAGCTTACGGTTCAACTGTTGATATCAATGCTGGTGAGTATGTAAGCTTTGCAGACTTCGTAATCGAAGAGATCGACAAGCGTCCTGACCTTACAATCAACGTAAACTATATTGACGCAGCTAACGGTCACTCACAGGAGCAGATTGTAATTCCTGCAAGATCAGTAAACACTGACGGAACAGTACTCGGCGAATCAAGAATTGAAGAACCTGAAACAAAGTATTATGGTTTCAGATATGTTGACAACAAGATCAACGCATAACATTTCGTAATAATACCTTTTATATCATTTTTAACCTCATGTCGCGAGTGAAACGAGTGACTAATGGTTCGATATTGGTGGAGCTCGCGACACCAATTCGGGTTTGAAAGTGGAACACTTTCAAACTTCCTAAATCCTAATAATAATCAATAATTATAAAAGAACACCTGTAAACAGCTTCTATTTGCTATTTACAGGTGTTTTGCAGTTTGGCTTGATTTAAGGAGGAGTATTTGCTCTAAAAGTACTTAACCCCAGACTTCCTCTGCAATCTCTTTTACCAGATTAAGCTTAGCCCACTGCTGATCCTGCGTGAGTTTATTACCAATTTCGCAGGATGCAAAGCCGCACTGAGGGCTCAGGTAGAGCCTTTCGAGAGGAATGTACTTGGCAGCTTCATAAATTCTGTTTTTAACTTCCTCTTTATCTTCAAGTTCAGGAGTCTTGGTTGTTATAAGGCCAAGGACAACCTTCTTGTCAGGAGAAATCTTGGACAGAGGCGCAAAGCCGCCGGATCTTGCATCATCATATTCAAGGAAGAGGGCGTTAACATTTTCTTTGGCAAAAACATAATCTGCAACGCTGTCATAAGGACCGCTTGTAAAGTATGTTGAATGATAGTTACCGCGGCAGATATGAGAGTTGATGATCATATCCTCTGGCTTATTTTCAAGTGCAAGATTGTTGACAGTAAGGAGCTGCTTTTTAACTTCTTCAATGTCAATTCCAAGAGCCTGATAGCGCTGCTTAGCAGCATCTCCAACAATTGCCCCCCATGTGCAGTCATCGAGCTGCAAGTTGCGGCAGCCTGCATCGTAGAACTGTTTGATAACATTCTGATATGCTACTGCGATATCATGGATCAGTTCATCATTAGTAGGATAGAACTTACGGGTTGTCTCAAAGTTGGCAGGAATGATCATCTGCTGGAAAGTCTGAGCTGGTGCCGGGATGGTGTACTTTGCAACAGTATTTTCATCTTCGAACTGCTTTAAGAACTTAAAGTACTCTACGAATGGATGAGGCTTTGCTGCTATCTTACCAACAAGATATGTGTCATCAAGAAGGGCAAGTTCTCCGTTAAAGCTTACTCCGCCGCCAGTGTTTTCGTGTGCAACACCTTCAAGCCCCCACATGAAATCCAGGTGCCAGAAGGTTCTTCTGAACTCACCATCTGTGATCACATGGTAGCCAAGCTCCTTTTGCTTAGCAACTACTTTAGTGATCTCATCATTAACTATCTTGTCATAATCAGCTTCTGATATCTTTCCTGCTTTAAGGTCTTCTTTAGCATCCTTTAAAGCCTGAGGTCTTAAAAAACTTCCAACGAAGTCGTATCTGTAGGGGGATTGTACCTTGCTCATGTTTTATGTCTCCTTCTAAAATTATATAGTTGCATATGGCAGGTTTTGTGCTGGTGTTATCTTATGCAGAGAGCTTTAACCTGTTTGGGTAATAGTGAATATTATTAGCAACTGATGTTGGTCGCATTGAATCAGGCGGTTCTCATTTTTGTTTTAATACAGGTTCCTGTTGTAAGTCGCGCGTTATGATGTGGATTATAGGCGCCAGAAGCTTGCGAGTAAAATACTAAAAATATACTTTTATCCATAGATTTAATCTATGAATAAGGTTATACTGACAAGAAATACTATTATTTAATTAGTATACATTTTTGAATCTTTGATTTTAAAATACATATTGGTAAAAAAGAGGAGGCTGACCATGACCTTAAAACAGTTACAATACGCAGTTACCGTAGCCGAAACAGGAAATATAACAGAAGCAGCCAGAAAGCTTTTTATCGCACAGCCAAGCCTTACATCTGCGATAAGAGAACTGGAAAATGAATATCATATCAGAATATTCAGTCGTTCGAAAAAAGGAATAGAAATTACTCCGGAAGGGGATGAATTCCTCGGCTATGCAAGGCAGGTACTAGAGCAGGCTAATCTAATAGATGAAAGATATGTTGGCAAAAAGCAGATTAAGCAAAGATTCTGTGTATCAGCTCAGCACTACTCATTTGTTGTTGAGGCTTTTGTTGAGCTGTTAAAACGATATGGCGGTGATAAATATGAGTTCCACGTAAGAGAGACTCAGACATATGACATCATTGAAGACGTAGCCCACCTTCGAAGTGAAATAGGAGTATTGTACATAAATAAGTTCAATGAAACTGTTATTAGAAAAACGCTTCGAGACAATAATCTGACTTTTACATCTCTATTTAAGGTCAACCCCCATGTTTTTATCAGCAAAAACAGCCCGCTTGCTAAGAAAAGATCAATCAACTTAGATGATCTGAAGGATTATCCAAGACTTTCTTACGAGCAGGGAAGCCATAACTCTTTTTACTTTGCAGAGGAAATCTTAAGCACCATCGACAGCGATAAAGAGATCATCGTATGTGACAGAGCAACTCTTTTTAACCTCCTGATCGGAATGAATGGGTACACCATATGCAGTGGAATTATCAGCGAAGAACTGAATGGCCCCAATATCATAGCAAAGCCCTTAAAGGTAGATGATTACATGGAGATTGGATATATTCTGCCGGCAGGACTTCCTAAGTCATTACTTACTTCAAGTTTTATTGAACTACTAGAGAGTAAAAGTATGTGACATAGTGAATATTTAAATTTCGCAATATTATATTGACAACAAGATAGTTATATGAGAATATATTCGGGTTAGCGACTGCTAACGTGTTGCTTATATATTTTTTGCTAAGGAGAGACGTTATGAAAAGAAAGATCGTATCAATGATAACCGCAGCAGTGATGGGGCTTAGCCTTGCAGCTTGTGGCGCGCAGGATAGTGCCGCAGCAGATACTGCAGATAATAATGCTACCACTGTGTTAGCGGATGCTAATAGTGCAGATCAGACATTTCCAATTACTATCACACATGGTCTTGGTGAGACAGTGATCGAGAAAAAGCCTGAGAATATTGTTGCAATTGCCTGGGGCAATCCTGATGTTCCGCTTGCTCTTGGAATAGTTCCTGTAGGAATATCTGAAGCCAATTTTGGTCCAAGGGATGAGAACGGTCTCCTTGCATGGACAGCACAGGCTTACGAAGAGCTTGGAGCAACACCCAATGTGTTTAAAGACACTGATGGATGGGACTACGAGGCAATCTCAGACTGCAATCCTGATGTAATCCTTGCAGCATATTCAGGAATCAGCCAGGAAGAGTATGACAGACTTAGCGAGATCGCACCTGTTGTTGCATATCCTGAGATTCCATGGACCACAACATGGCAGGAAGAGACAATAAATGATGCCAAGGCACTTGGACTTGAAGAAGAGGGAAGAGCACTTGTTGAAGAGACTGAGAAACTTATTAGTGATTCACTTGCAAATTACCCTGATCTTGAGGGCAAAAGAGTAGCTTTCTTCTGGCTTTCAGAGGATGACCTTGGAACTTTCTATATCTATACTAACAACGATCCACGTGCAGCATTCCTTGGTGACCTTGGATTTGTTACACCTGACAGTGTTACAGGACTTATTGAGAATCCTGATGATTTCTCAATTACAGTAAGTGCTGAAAATGCAGATCTTTTAAGCGATGTAGATATTATTATCACATATGGATCTGAGTCACTTGTTACAGCTATGAAGGCTGATGGAAGATTTGACAACATTCCAGCTGTGGCAAATGAAGCTTTTGTTCTTCTTGATTCCAATGATGTCCTTGCAGCAGCAAGTACACCTACAGTTCTTTCTATACCATATTGCATTAACGATTACCTGGAAGCATTAAATGAAGCAGCTCAGAAAACAAAATAATAAGTTAATAACAGGATTTACCATAGAAATTATATTTGTTGCCATGTGCGCGCTGTTATCAGTTGCCTATGGAAGTAAGAGTATACCCATTGCTGATATCTTTGGATATTTTGGTGGGAAAAATATGGATTCGTTTCAGGCAGCAGTTATCGCAGCAAGAATTCCAAGGACAGTCTTTGGGATTCTTGCAGGAGCTGCTCTTGGCGTATCCGGAGCCTTGATGCAGGCTATTACGAGAAATCCAATAGCAGATCCAAGTATACTTGGCGTTAATACTGGAGCTTCGTTGATGGTGGTGATAGGCATAGCTTATCTGAACATTTCATCAGGAATAAGGCTTATCGGCCTTTCTTTTGCCGGAGCTCTTTTAACAGCCCTTTTTGTATATGGAATAGCATCAGTTGGGTATGGCGGAGCAAGCTCAATAAAACTGGCACTTGCCGGAGCAGCAGTATCGACTGCGCTTGGAGCTTTGGTCAATACCATAATGCTTCCTGATTCCAACGTCATGAAAGCCTATAGGTTCTGGCAGGTTGGAAGCGTTGGCGGTGCTACCTGGGACGATGTCAAACTCCTTATCCCTTTTTGTGTGATAGGAGTTCTTCTTGCGCTTGTATGCTCCCCTGGGTTAAATGCTCTTTTGTTGGGAGATGAGATGGCAATATCCCTTGGAGTTAAGGTTGGCCCCTTAAGACTGCTTGCAGCGGTTGCAGGAGTTTTGCTATGCGCTGCGGTAACAGCCCTTGCAGGCCCCATAGGTTTTGTGGGACTTATGCTGCCTCACGTTATCAGACAGATCTTTTGCAGCGACATGAGAGTAATAGTGCCCATGTCAGCCCTTGGCGGGGCGGCACTTCTAACTATCTCTGACGTAGCAGGGAGAGTACTCGGAAGACCGGGAGAACTTGAAGTAGGCATTATCACTGCACTTCTTGGAGCACCTATATTTATATGGATAGTATTTAAGACAAAGGCCAGGAGTATATGACAGCCAATAATTATGAAGATAATTTAAGAAAAATATATTTAGTACAAAAAAGACGTAATGCTTTATGTGTGGTATCGCTGATAGTAGTGATCGCTGTCCTGGCCTGTCTTTTGATGATGCTTGGTAATACCAATTATTCGCTGACAGATGTTATAAAGATTCTGTTTAGCGGCGAAACTAAGGGAGCGGCCTACAGCATCAAAAGTGTAAGACTTCCAAAGCTCATTGTTGGAGGCTTTGCAGGCTTTTCTTTTGGAATAGCAGGATTTGTCTTTCAAAGTCTCTTGAGAAATCCTCTTGCATCCCCTGATATCATTGGCATATCCGCTGGATCTTCAGCGGCAGCAGTGTTTTGCATCTTGATACTAGGAATAAGCGGGCCTTTAGCATCGGTTTTTTCTATAGCGGCTGGACTCCTTGTGACAGCTTTGATATTTCTTCTTTCGGGAAAAGGAAAAGCTTTTGGCAGCAGAATGATCCTCATCGGCATAGGAATGCAGGCAGTCTTAAATGCGCTTATATCCTGGATGCTGCTTGTGGGTTCAGAATATGACGTGGCTACTGCGCTTAGATGGCTTAGAGGAAGTCTTAATTCTGCTCAGATGTCAGATGTACCCATGATAGTTATTATGTGCCTTATAGGAAGCGGCCTTCTTATTTTCTGTAACAGATACCTTAGGATGATGCAGCTAGGTGATGAATATGCGACAACTCTTGGAGTTCCACTTGAAGCTGTAAGAATCTGCTGCATGGTATGCGCGCTGATACTGTGTGCCTGTGCAACAGCGGCTACAGGTCCGATTGCTTCAGTAGCTTTTTTGTCAGGGCCAATTGCAGGTAAGATCACTAAAAACGGCAGTAATGCAATGGTCGTATCTGGTCTTGTGGGTATACTTTTAGTATATGCTGCGGAACTGGCAGGCAAAAATCTGTTCAGCGAAAAGCTTCCTGTTGGTGTAGTTACAGGACTTTTAGGAGCTCCTTATCTGCTCCTTTTACTTCTTAATCTCAACAAGAAGGGAGAAAAAATCTGATGAGTGATATTGCAATAAGCCATGAATTCAAAGCTCAGGGACTGTGGGCTGGCTATGATGATAAAACAATAATAAAAGATATGAATATAAGCATACCTGCAGGAAAATTCAGCGTTCTTATAGGTCCTAACGGCTGCGGCAAATCAACATTGTTAAAAAGCTTTGCAAGACTCCTTAAGCCAGGCAAAGGCCAGATCTTACTTGATGGGAAATCAATATATGAGATTCCAACTATACATTTAGCTAAGCAGGTAGGTCTTTTGCCACAAACACCTATAGTTCCAGAAGGGATAACTGTAGCTGACCTGGTTGCTAGAGGACGCTTTCCATATCAGAACATCTTCGGACAGCTGTCTAAGGCTGATTACGAGGCGATAGCCTGCGCTATGGAAGCAATGGGAGTTTCAGACCTTGCTGATAAGCCGGTGGATTCCCTTTCGGGAGGTCAGAGGCAGAGAGTGTGGATCGCACTGTCACTTGCGCAGAGTACAGATATTCTCCTTTTGGACGAACCCACAACTTATCTGGATATCGCTTATCAGGTTGAGATCCTCGACTGCCTTGCAAAACTCAATAAGCTTAGGAAGACGACAATAGTTGCGATACTTCATGATATCAACCTGTCTATCAGATATGCAGATCATATTTTTGCCATGAAAAAAGGAGAACTTATAGCCGAGGGAGATCCCAAGGATATAATCACACCTTCGCTGATGCGCACGATTTATGGTATGGAGAGCGCGATAATATCAGATCCAGAAACAGGCGATCCTTACGTCATTCCAAGAAGTAAAGCAAGCTGATAGGGGAAGCTGATCGCTTAGATAGCTTTCTTATGCATAAATTGCTCATATTTAGCTTATAAATAGCAAAGCCTGCCTATTACTATGCCCAGACCATGATCTATAATTAAATTTGTACATAGAAATACATCCATGTATTTCTGAACATGTACGGAGTTACCTTTGGTAACTCTATACATCCTGTAATTTTGTACATAGAAATACACCCATTAATGTCGTGGATTATAAAAGGAGAGGGAACATGGGTAACTGGGGAGACGACGTAGATTACGAGGCTAAGGCTATTAAGGATCATGAAGGCCGCTTTACAGCAAATTTTAAAAAGATATTCATGGATGTGGATGAGATTGCTTCAAAGACACTTGAAGTAACTGATAAGCATCCCAAGGATTCTCTGCTCAAACTCTGGGCAGGCACAATGACAGGAATGTTTATATTCTTCTGCTTTTCTTATCAGATCTTATATCTGGTATCAGTGCCATTTATCGCATTTTATCTTATAGCACTTTTCAGGATAGGCGGTTGCTGGAAGAGCTTTGGCTATAGCGTAGGTAAGTTCTGGGGGATGAGCGTAGTTACTTTAGGAGCTTTGTTCGCAGCTTCAAGAGGAGTACTGCTTGTTGTAGATAAGCTTTTATAATGCTTCATTTGCTTTAAACTGCGTGTTTTGTTAAGATACATATGACTTTGGTAAAAGAGTCACTTCTTGAATTGAAGATCAAGAAGTGATTTTTTTACTGGAAAAATTTTTTACTAGAAATATTTTTACAGGAGTTGTTATGAAGAAAAAAGTTGTAATGATGCTGATTGCATGCATGTTAGTTGGGGGATGCGGGATTGATACCACTCTGGATACTAAAGGAGAGGCTGATGATGCTACAGTAGAAGAATCTGAAGAAGAAAATGATGATGCGAGTAGTGAAGAGTCTGTAGAGGATGATTCTGATGAAAGCAGTTCAAAATCAGATGATGAAACAGATGCAGCAAGTGAAGCTTCTACACAGGAAGAGGAAGAAGCAGAAATAGAAGAAGCATCAGACATGGAACTATTTAACAGGTTCCTTGGAGTTGAGGGAGATTCTTTAGAAGCAGTAAGTGACGTGGATATTGTAGCCGAATACGATGGTACTCAGTATTTTGACCTAAAAAAAGGTGACAAGTTCTCAGCCTCCGATATAAAAGAAGATATCAGTGAAAGTGGCTGGGGAGATGATATGGTCGTTGATTATACATTTTTCTATGAAGATACTGATAACCCTGTTCTTGTGATTCTGGTTCCGAGAAGTCCAAACTATCTTGATGAGAATAACCTTCTTATGTTTTTTGCGGTTCAGGACGGCGAAGTTCATCTTGTAAGCTACAAAGATACATTGGATGTTGAATATACGTCCAACTATGTAGGCAGCAATGGACTTGTGTCTTATAATTCATATCCTCTTGGAATGAGTAGCTCAGGTATAATGCTGAATGATACATATATCGTTGATGAAGATGCCCAGATGATCTTGATTTATGAAGAAACTATGTATTCTGTAAGCGAGGCTGAGTATGTTAGCGATATAAATGAAGCTTTTGAGCTGTTTACTAAAACGTATGGTGAGGATAGCTGGTCATATATTTCTCAGGCCATGTGCGATGGTGAGATATATTTTGTTTTGTACTCAGATGAGAGTGACACAGATCTTGACAAGGAATTTAAGGACGCCTGTGAAAAGAAGGGTATTAAAATCTATACAAGGGAAGAAGTGATGGAAGTGGTCAATGATCATATTGCGGATCTTGGATTTGATGCTGATGTTTCTAAGCTTGATGAAAATAAGGCAGAATGGGAAGAACTGTAAATTAGCAATAAAAAGCTCCTGATGTGGTAAAATGGTGTGCTACCCGTCAAGGGGACAGTGAAAAATAATAAGTGATTGGATACCGT
>CAMVNV010000068.1 GCA_947168935.1 uncultured Butyrivibrio sp.
ACGAAGGTGATGGTGCTTTCTATGGACCTAAGATTGACCTTCAGATCAAGGATGCACTTGGACGTGAGTGGCAGTGTGGTACAATGCAGCTCGACTTCCAGCTTCCACACAACTTTGAGCTTACATACCAGGATAAGGATGGCACAATGAAGCAGCCTGTAGTTGTTCACAGAGCAATCTATGGTTCACTTGAGCGTTTCATTGGTATCATCACAGAGCACTTCAAAGGTGCATACCCATTCTGGCTCTCACCTTATCAGGTAGGTATCGTTCCTATCAGAGAAGAGCACAACGAATATGCTGAGAAGATCGCTAACGAACTTACAGCTAACCATGTTCGTGTTGAGCTTGATACAAGCGACAGCAACATGAAAGAGAAGATCAAGAAGTTCAAGAACTACAAGGATCCATATATCCTTGTAATCGGAGATAAGGAAGCTGCAGAAGGAACTGTTTCAATCAACGTTCGCGGCTCCAACAAGCAGATTCAGAATGTTCCATTCAAGAAGTTTGTTGAAATGTGCAACAAGATGAATCTTGAAAGATCACTTGAGCTCATCCAGTCTCTTGATGAAGAATAATGATCAAACTAAAGGCATGCAGGTTATCCTGCATGCCTTTTCTTGTTATAATAGTAAAAGGTACTGCATAGATCTTAGGGAGGTAGCTTTAATGAATTCATTACTAGACGGCAAAAAGATTACGATTGGCACCTGTTACTATCCTGAACACTGGCCTGAAACTATGTGGCAAGATGACCTTGAAAGGATGAAAAAAACAGGAATAGAAGTTATCAGAGTCGGTGAGTTTTCCTGGAATCTGACAGAACCTGTTGAAGGAACCTTTATTTATGATTTCTGGGATGAGTTTCTGAATCTATGTAACCAAGTTGGAATGAAGGTCATCTTCTGTACGCCAACAGCCACGCCTCCTGCATGGCTTACTGAAAAATACCCTGAGGTATTAAATGCCAAAAGAGACGGAAGCCTTGTCTATCATGGCGAAAGATGTCATGTTAATCACAATAGCCTTGTATACAGACAAAAAACAGAACAGATTACAGAACACTTGGCAGCACACTTTGGAAAACACCCCAGTATCATCGGATGGCAGATAGATAACGAGATCAACTGTGAGACTGATGAGTTTTATTCTGAAAGTGATGATATTGCTTTCAGGAACTGGGTTCAGAATAAATATGAAAGCCTTGATGCCTTGAATGCTGCGTGGGGTACAAGATTCTGGAATCAGACTTATTCTTCTTTTTCACAGGTACACATTCCAAGACAGACCAATCACAACGTTGGTAATCCCCACCAGAACCTTGATTACAGAAGATTTGTATCAGACACAGCAAGAAGCTACATAAAGCTTCAGAGCGATATAATCCGTAAATACTTAAAAGAAGGGGACTTTATCACGACTAATGGAATGTTCAATCTGGACAACCATTCAATGAATAATGAATCTCTTGATTTCTATACATATGATTCTTATCCGGATTTTGCCTTTGATGAATTTTATGAAAAAAGAGGTGCAAGAGATCTTCTTGACCGTGGCTGGAGTAAGAACTTATCAGAAGTCAGAAGTATATCCGAACCCTTTGGCATAATGGAACAGCAATCTGGTGCAGGCGGATGGACTACCAGAATGAGGATGCCTACTCCGAGACCTGGACAGATAAGACTTTGGACCATGCAGTCCATAGCTCACGGCGCTGAGTATGTCTCATACTTTAGATGGAGAACTGCCACCATAGGAACTGAAATTTACTGGCATGGAATTCTGGACTATTCAAACCGTGATAATCGAAGGATTAAAGAAGTTGAGAACGTCTGCAACGAAGTTAAAAAACTATCCAGAGTAAGTGGAAGCAGATACGTAGCAAAAGTAGCTGTTCTTAAAACCTGGGATAACGAATGGGATGCCCAGTGCGACAACTGGCACAAGATGCTTGAAGATATTAGCCAGAAGGGGATATATGCGGCAGCGACAAGAAGCCATACACCGCTTGATTATGTCTTCCTTGGACCTGAAACATCATCAGAAGACCTTTCCAAATACGATCTTCTCATCTTTCCTCATGCAGTTGTAGTAACACAGATGGAAGCCATGATACTTGAAAGATACGTTAAAAACGGTGGAAGACTTCTTCTTGGATGCAGAGCAGGTCTAAAAACTTCTGAAGGACACATTACAACGGATGACCTTCCCGGAGTATTCAAACAGATGGCAGGATGCGTTGTAACTGAGTTTACACCTGAAGCTCCTGACGAAGAGAATATATATGTTATAAAGCCTGGGGACAGTGGTCAGAAATTCAGAATGCTAGCGCAGGGTTTCTTTGATCAGTTTGAAGTAACTTCTGAATCAGCTACAGTCAAGGGAGTATACGATAGCACTTATATCAAGGATGAGCCGGCGCTTATCAAGAATATTTTGGGGCAGGGAAGAGTTTACAGCTTTGGAAGTACCTTCTCAGAAGATACTGCAGCAGGCCTTCTGAAGATGCTTGGTGTAAGTAATCCTTATGAGGAGTACCTGGAAATTCCTCAGGAGTGTGAACTTGCAGTAAGAACTGATGGAACATGGACATGGCTGTTTGTACTCAACTATGATAAGTCAGAAGTGACTCTCCATCTGAAAAAAGAGATGCTTGATGTCTTAAATGGAGGAAGCGTATCAGGAACATATCAGCTTCCTGAATACGGTGTAGCTGTATTTGAGATCTGACAATAATGCTGTAAATTAGAAAGCAGAAAAATAAATCAGAATAAGAAAACAGAAAAGTAAAACAGAAAAAATTAAAAATACAAAAATAATAAAAAAGACAATTCCTTTCTGACATGAAGGGGATTGTCTTTTTTTATCGCATTGAATCATTATTTATTCTTTTGATAACATCAGAAGCAAACACGTGAGCACGAAGGAGATCCTGTCTGTCTGGATGAGACTTGGCTTTATCATAAGCATCGATCACGATCCGTAGCTGCTCATCAGAACACTTGCCCCGGCAGGCTTCATACTTTTGTCTGAATTCTACAGGCATACGTCCCTGGCAAAAATAGGATCCAAGAACCTGGTTATCATTGGGAAGCCAGGTGGTAGCAGCAAGCTCCAGCTTTTTGTAATAAGCATCGGTATTGCCAAGACCACAGGTTCCGAATATGGCAACATTTTTACCATGAAGAGATGACAGAAGGTCTATTATCTCCATAGAACAAGTTCCGCAGTTTGCCCAGTAACCGATAAAGTAATTCTCGGCTTCATGGAGACCTGAAAAAGAGCGGACATTAATGATCTCCTTGCGGGAATCAGGAATAGCATTATATATTTCCTCGGCAATCTTTTTAGTATTGCCTGTTTCGCTTGCATAAGCGACTAGATATTTTAGCATATGAAAACTTCCTTTTTATCAGATGCAGAAAAATGGAACAAAGCATCCGCCACCGCCGCAGCAGACATTGCAAAGGAGCATAGTCATACAAAGTCTTGAACAATCAACGTTTCCTGCAAAAGGATATCCGTAGGAAGAGCTTTGCTGCATATACCAGTTGCCGCCGGAACTTAAAATCTGAACAAGCTCCTGATAGTTGCGGTTACCGGGCTCCATCTGTGCAGCCATCTGAGCGTGCTGTAGAGCAGTTGCATTATTGCCTACACCATTATTGGCCACAGCGCTGTAGTAATACCACATAGCTGATCTGTTTTTAATAGTATCAAGTACGTTAAGGGCTTCTCTGAAGTGGCGGCCCTGAATATAATTGACCGCTGCTCGAAGGTGGATGGAATCTTCATCGTCTTCACCTGCGCTTCTTTGATTAGAAAAACCACCAAATCCAAAATCGCTGAAGTCGCCAAAGCCTCCAAAACCGCCGTATCCAGAACCATATCTGCCTGAAGAACCTGACTGGGAATAGTCACCGGATCTTTCTCTCATTATCTGCTGATATGCCTGCTGGACGAGTTTGAACATCTCCTCGGCTTTTTCTTTATTTGGATTATTAACATTCGCATCGGGATGATATTTTCTGGACATGCTCCTGTAGGCCTTTTTGACCTCATCATCACTGGCGCTTCTTGTTATTCCTAATACCTTATAAGGATCTGACATAATCTACTTTAAGTGAAAATATCACTTATATCTCCTGACTGCGCTGACATACACGCTTTGTACGTGTGCCTCGCTGTTTTGTGTTTTAAGCTTTTTGGCCTGCAAGCTTCTTGGTTCTCGTACCATGAATTATCTCATACTTGACCCAGACACCGGAATAGAGAATATTACGAAGGATAGTAACATTTTCAACAATAGGAAGCATCTCAAAAGCCTTGCAGCATTCTGAGATCATCATTGTCAGAAGCTCGGAACAATAAGTATCGAACCCTTCCGGATCTTTTTGCCATATTTCTTTAAAGGGATTGTAAGTACCTTTCTTCATATCTTTCTCTATATCATCGCAGGCGTCAAGTATATAAATGAATTTACCAAGGAAAAAACCGATCCGCCTAAGAGCTGATGCCCAGTCATCCTCCTGATAACAGAAGATTTCAGCAAATATCTCTCCAAAAAGACCGGAGATCTTGTCAACGTTCTGTTCGCCTGATTCTTCGCATTCGTTTATACGGCGAAGACCGGATTTTATAAAAGCGGCTTTCTCGGGATACTTATTCTCGGCTTTATGAACTGCACTAAGAAGAAGCTTTGAATACAAGAGCTTTGAGAATTTGCGCTCGTCATCCCAGTCATCCTTGCACTTGTAATAGGCAAGAAGTACGTTCATATCTGCAGCGTACTCTGTGAACTTATTGATCCTTGTGGACTGCTTGACTATAGGATGAACTATGCAGTGTGTCTCACCAATTTTTTCCTCAGGTTCATACAGACCTGACAAAAGCATTATCAGAAAAGTAAGATCATAAGTCAGGGTTGCCTGCCCTGAAAGAC
The DNA here is from genome assembly GCA_947168935.1 of uncultured Butyrivibrio sp. Lineage (GTDB taxonomy): Bacteria > Bacillota > Clostridia > Lachnospirales > Lachnospiraceae > Butyrivibrio. Next base: position 4,946 of record CAMVNV010000068.1, read on the forward strand.
CATAACTCTTCTTAAGGATACGGCAAAAACCGCAGTAGTATGCGTGATATATATCAAATTCCTTGAATTTGATCTCAGGTTTATTGATGGTGATATAACCGAACATTGTAACCCTCTATTTAAGACCTGTAAAAGGCGGCCATTTTCTGAAAATCGTCATGATAAACGGTCTTTTGAATTTGCTCAAGCTCTCTTCTTGAATTCAGTTCTGCATTTTGGACATCTGACCATTATGTTGCCCTTGCCGCGAGGGATGCGGATCTTCTGGCCGCAGGAAGGACATTTGTAGATATGATAGTGTCTTGCCTGATCTACATTGTATCTGAAGTTCTTGAAAAAACTGACAACGCGGTTTTTAACACTTATGTACTGCTCATTTTCCTTGTATCTTTGTGGAATATTTTTGGAAAGAAGCCGATAATAGCTGTAGATAATAAGTGCGAGTACTATAAGGCTTATGATTCCACTTCCTGCAATTATATTTATGAATAGGAGAATGAAAGACAGACCAAATAGAAATTTGGAAAGTGCATCATATCCATATGTAATATATCTACCCTGCATATGGGTATACATGAAATTACTGAATTTAACTAAATAATCCCTAAAACGCATTTATGTTTAACACCTTTCTTTTGTTTGCAGATGAACTCTTCTGGTACTATAATGACGTATGGGCCATTTGATAGAAGAATATAAAAAAGATCAATCCTTCTTAGCCCCATAGAAAACGCAGATATTTGTTTCTGGTTTCTATAACAAATTCTATTATTCATGTATCTAAAATACAATGATACAAGAATAAATAAATATTAAAAAATGGTAAACACTGCTAAAAAATCATTATATACAGGGAGCACTGAGAATCAATGCAGATTGTAATCGTAGGCTGTGGTAATGTTGGACGTTCACTTATCGAACAGCTGAGTAAGGAAAATCACAATATCACAGTTATAGAAGAAGACAGTGATGTTATCCAGAATGTAGTAAACAATTATGACGTAATGGGAATTGTTGGTAACGGAGCCAGCTATTCTATACTGAAAGATGCGGGAATCGAAGCTGCAGATCTGATGATAGCTGTAACTGATTCTGATGAGATCAACCTTCTTTGCTGTCTTATAGCAAGAAAAACAGGCCATTGCCATACTATAGCAAGAGTACGTAATCCTGTTTACTCAAGAGAGATCGACTTTATTAAAGAAGAGCTTGGTCTTTCTATGGTAATAAATCCGGAAGAAGCCTGCGCCAACGAAGCAGCCAAGCTTCTTAAATTCCCTTCAGCCAATAAAATAGATACTTTTGCCAAGGGAAGAGCAGAGCTTATAAGAATTACTGTTTCCGAGGATTCCAAGCTTTGCGATAAATCCATCAAAGATATTGCCCAGGAACTTAAACTTCCTGTTCTTATTGGTATTGTCAGAAGAGGCGATGATGTATTTATTCCTAATGGTTCTTTTATTATCAGAGCCAAGGATGAAATATCTGTTATTGGAACACCAAGGAAGATGCTTTCTTTCTTTAAAAAGAACAACCTTCCTACAGTCGGCGTTAAGTCCACTGTCATCGTAGGTGGCGGCCAGACCTGTTATTACCTTGCACAGCAGCTTATAGCTTTTGGTATCAATGTAAAGATATTTGAATCCAATGCTGAAAGATGTGATGAACTTGCATCTCTTTTGCCGGAAGCTCTTATAATACATGCTGATGGTACTGACAGACAGGAGCTTCTTGAAGAAGGCCTTACATCTGCTGAGTCATTCGTAGTACTTACTGGTGTTGATGAAGAGAATATCATGCTCTCCTTATATACAGCTACAGTTTCAAAGGCTAAGCGTATCATCAGAGTTCATAGAGCCGGATACAACGAGCTCATTGGAACACTTGATGTTGGTAGCGTTCTTAACCCTCGTAACATCACGGCTGATAAGATTGTTCAGTATGTAAGAGGCATGACTAATTCCATGGGATCCCAGCAGCTTGAATCCCTTTACAAGATGGACGATGATAAGGTCGAGGCTCTTGAGTTTATCATTCCTGCTGGAAGCCCTGTTATTGGTATACCGCTTCATGAGCTTCCGCTTAAGAAGGGTACACTTATTGCATGCATAAATCATCATGGTGAGATAACACTTCCTACCGGTCAGAGCCAGATTCAGGAAGGCGATTCAGTGATCATTATTACAACCTGCACCGGATTTGATGAGATAGAAGATATTCTTGCTAATAAATGACGAATAACTAAGTAATCAGGAGGGAGCACCTTGGGAAAAGAGGTGCTGTAAACCATGAATTTTTCTGTAATTAGATATATCTTATGTATGCTGGTAGAAATGATGTCAGCACTTCTTGCAGTTCCAATGCTGGTTTGCCTTATATATGGCGAATGGAAGGATGCTGCTGTTTTTGCCATAATTGCACTTAGCTGCCTTGCCTTTGGCTTTTTCTTTGGTTATCTTAGAAAGCCTGAAAACAAGACTTTTTATGCAAGGGAAGGTTTTGTTATAACAGCTCTTGCTTGGATCATTCTTTCACTTATAGGAGCAGTTCCTTTTACAGTTACAGGAACTATTCCGAATTATCTTGATGCTGTATTTGAGACTGTATCGGGTTTTACCACAACAGGAGCTACGATCCTTACAGAGATCAATAGCCTTACAGAACTTCACAGAGGTGTTCAGTTCTGGAGATGCTTTACACACTGGGTAGGAGGTATGGGAATCCTTGTATTCATGCTGGCGATCCTTCCTATGGCAGGCGGCTATTCTATGCATCTTATGAAGGCAGAAAGCCCGGGTCCTTCAGTTGGAAAGTATGCTCCCAAGGTTAAAGATACAGCTAAGATCCTTTACAGTATCTATATTGCCATCACACTTACTGAGATGGTATGTCTGAAGATAACAGGCCTTTCTGTATATGAGTCAATGACTCTTACCTTCTCTACAGTTGGAACAGGAGGATTTGGTCTTCTTGGAAGCAGTATTTTGGAATACTCCCACGCAACTCAGATCGTAATAACTGTATTTATGGCCCTTTGCGGTGTTAACTTCAGTGTTTACTATTTCCTTCTTACCAAGAAGTTCAAAGAGGCGTGGCACATTGATGAGATGCGCTGGTACTTCATAATTATGTTTGGCTCATCTTTCCTGATAGCACTTAATGTTGTTCAAAACGGTGTTATTTCAGCATTTGGTGAAGCGTTCCATCACTCATTATTTACGGTTACATCCATCATGACAACTACAGGTTTTGCGACTTTGGACTTTAATGTATGGCCGCAGTTTTCAAGAACTCTAATATTCCTTCTTACCTGTATCGGTGCCTGCGCAGGATCAACCGGTGGTGGATTTAAGTTTTCAAGAATTATCATTCTTATCAGAAATGCCAAGAATGAAGTAATTAAGACTCTTCATCCAAAGAGTGTTCAGAGGGTATATATGGATGATCATGTTGTGGAAGATACAACGGTCAGAGGAACTAATGCGTATCTTGCTATCTACACTATCATCTTCCTTACATCCTTTTTACTTGTAGCTTTCTTTGAATCCTTCAATGTTATTGACTTTGAAATGTTTGATTTTGAGACTAATATTACAGCTGTTGCTGCAACTCTCAATAACGTAGGACCCGGTCTTAACATGGTTGGTCCTACTGGCGGCTTCCATGACTTTACGTGGGCATCCAAGGTAGTTCTTATCTTCGATATGCTTGCGGGAAGACTTGAGCTTATGCCGGTACTCATCCTCTTCTACAGAAAGACATGGCATAAGTAATCTGAAAAAATAACGGTATCGTTTTCCATTTACTGGAGTCGATACCGTTTTTTTATTTACTAAGAATGAAATATCTTAAGAAGAATATCAGGATCAGGTGGGCTGGGTAGAATATATAGAAAAAGTATTTAAAGCCTTTTTTGATGCAGCCTCTTTGTCCATTATAAAAGTTCATGAGGATAAATGCCGGGAAAGACCATTCCTCCATGCCTCCGGTCAATTTGGTTGACATAGTAATACCCAGAAATGCATAAGCTAGTATAGTGGCGATAGGTCTATAGTCATGGAAATAGTATAGAATTAGTATTACGGCTATTCCATAAGCAGAATAATCTGTCTTCATGTAATAAGCTGCAAGGGCCGACAGTGCAAATGGAATTATAGAAATGACATATGCCAGCACCATATTTTTTTCCTTAAGCTTTTTGAGAATAGCATCAGCAGCCCACATACCCAGAAGGCCAAGTGCCAGGGTGAAGTACACATTCTGATATTTCCATATATCTTCCTGGTATTTTTCATAGATTGCGGCAAGATCCAGGGTGTCGTAAGCTTTGTTGGCAATCAGTGCGATATCGAAAGGAATCTCTGATATCAGTCCGAAGATAAAAAGGGTGGTGGCGTATTTTGTTTTGCTTCTTGTATGCATGTAGCCTTCAACAAGAAGATAACAAAATATTGGGAAAGCAAAACGGCCGATACCTCTAAGTATCAGATAAAAGCCTTTATATATATCCATGGGAGATGCCACGATACCATATTTCAAAAGCCATTCTCCCATATGGCCGGTGATTATTGCAGGATATACGAATCCTGCTGCGAAGTGGTCGATAAACATGATCACTATGGCGAATAATTTTAAAAATGAACCTGATAGAAAGCCGAATTGTTTCTTTTCGGGTACTGTGTCAGCGTAATTGTTCAAATGATCCTCCAGTTGAACTCTAAATGATAGAGCATAAAACTTTAATCTACTTGTTTATAATTGCAACATTTTCATTTTAAATTTGTTAAGATAGAATTGCAAGAAAGTAGATGCTTTCAACGGAATATGACTGAAAGACACAATATCATAACTGATTAACATAATACATGAGGTGGCTAACATGAGTCTTACCAGCGAGATCAGAAGACATTTTGGAAAAGATGATGAGAGCGGGATCAAAAAACTCAAGGAAGATATACAAAAGATATACAAGGACATCGAGGAAGAAAATAAGATCGAATGTACCACTGATATAGACAAGATCTGCGAAGACCTCAATGAGATCTACATGGACGAAGATAATGAAGATGTAGTGATAGAAGCTATACAGACACTTAGTTACCATCAGCATAATCCCTGGTTTCGCAAGGCTTTTATTAAACTACTATCTTTCCTTGAAGAGGATTACTATCTTAGAACTGATGCTATGAAGCGCGTCCTTGACAGCGGCTGGGCTTCCAATGAAACATATGCTCTTGATGAAGATAAAAAGGCAGATTCTTTTATCAAAAAGCTCCTTCCGGATATAGTTGAAGACTACTATCTGGACGAACCTGAAGAAGAGTGTGAAGGGGAGCTTTTAGAGCTTAAAAGAGACGCAAGCATCAAGCGTTTTTTCCTTGGAAGATATATCTTAAGAAAGCCGTCCTGCCTTGATATCATCAAGGACAGATATCAATATCTTTACAGAGTTTTGGAAAAAGAGGTTGAGGCTGCAAATGACAGACCCGGAGCCTATGAAAGGGAGCTGGAAAAAGAGATATTAAAGTGGTCCAAAAAGGCAGCAGAAAAAGAGGGTACAAAGACATTCTCAACTACCCAGCAGCTTCATGACAGCCTACTTGATACTTATTACAAGAACCTTTCTATGGAGTTTCCTGATGAGAGTGATGAACTGAGCGAAGAGTGCTCTATGTGGAAAAAAATAAGGGGCAATGATACATGCCCCTGCGGTAGCGGTAAAAAGTTTAAGAAATGCCATGGTGCCTGATACGAGGCAGGTTCCATTCGAAGTGGATGGCAAGAAGTCTTATGATTATAACGGTGGATGCGCCGATTACAGTTGCAACGCTCTGACCTGAAAAGTCCCACAAAAGGGCACAGACAAGGGCGCCTGCAATTGAAGCGCAGGCATATATGTGCTTGCAAAGGATATAAGGCTTATCACCTACAAGGAGGTCACGAAGTACGCCTCCTCCTACACCTGTGATGGTTCCAAGAAATACTGTTAAAAAGAGCCTTGGACCGTCACCTGCGTTAAAAGCAACCTCAACTCCAAGAACAGAGAAGGCTGCAAGACCTACAGTATCTGCAAGAAGTACGATTTTCTGGAATTTAGCGCCGGATATCTTTTCATAACCGGATGCTCTGAAATAAACATATGTAAATACTATGATCGCTGAAATAAAGGCGATAAGCACATATGAAGGATCTGTAAAAGCATCAGGGGGAATTTTGCCGATGATGATATCACGCATGATTCCGCCGCCAACAGCAGTAACAGCGCCAACAATAGTTACACCAAGAAGGTCCATCTCCTTCTTGATCGCAGTCATAGCGCCGGATACAGCAAATGCAACAGTTCCTATGATATTGAGAATTAAAAGAAGTTCTGCCATGTCAGTTTATCTTTCCCTATAATTTTTCTATAAATATAACCCCATTTTTCTCTTCAAGTTTATCATATTTTGTGCGATATTGAATGTCTGTAAGCTAGGATTATGTGCTATTATTATTCAAGCGAAATAAAACGTTTCATAATAGTCTTTTTGGGAGGGTACAGGTTTGGAGAATAAGATCACTGAATACAGCTGCCATGAATTTTCAGATCAGCTTGCTGCCAAGGTTTCAGTACCGGGAGGCGGAGGCGCTGCAGCATACGTTGGAGCTCTTTCCATGGCTCTTTGCTCTATGGCAGGCAACTTTACAATTGGTAAAAAGAAGTATGCTCAGTATGAAGAAGAGCTTCAGGCTATCTTGAAAGAAGCAGAAGGCATAAGAACAAAACTCCTTGACCTTGTAGAAGAGGATGCTAAGATGTTTGAACCCCTCTCCAAAGCTTACAGTATATCAAAAGAAGATCCGGAGCGTGCGGACAAGCTTGAAAAGGCTACACTTGATGCCATCGTCCCTCCTCTTGAAATGATGAGACAGATAAAAAGGGTCATTGAACTTCTTGAGCGTATGCAGGTAATTGGCTCAGTTATCATGATATCTGACGTTGGATGCGGCGCAGCTCTTGCAGGCGCAGCACTTCAAAGCGCAAGTCTTAACGTATTTATAAATACTAAATCTTTACAGGATAGAGATAAGGCAAATAGCTTTGAGCAGGAAGCTGACAGTATTTTAGATGAATATGTTGTTAGAGCTCAGAATGTATTTGACGATGTCAACGCAAAGCTTAGAAAGTAATATAAGATTGATTTATAAATAAAAGCAGAGTGGTTATTTTCTGATAAAACGGATAAAAACATATTTGACAACACCTCAGAAATGGAGAGTTTTATGGCAGAATTATTAAAAGGAAAGCCCGTTGCAGACTCACTTGATGAAGTTACATTAAAAAGGGCAGATGCACTAAAGGAAAAGGGTATAACCCCGACACTTGCAATTCTTAGAGTTGGTGAAAGGCAGGACGACCTTTCTTACGAGCGCGGCGCAACTAAGAGATGCGAAAAAGATGGTGTAGCAGTTGTAAATAAAGTGCTTCCGGAAGATTGCTCTCAGGAAGATCTCATGGCTGCGATCAAAGAGCTTAATGAAGATGACAACGTTCATGGAATACTAATGTTCCGCCCACTTCCCAAAACTCTTGATGAGAAGGCAGCATGCAATGCGATCCTTCCATCCAAAGATGTTGACGGCATAACACCTGGCTCTATGGCTTATATCTACAGTGGTCTTGGAGAAGGCTTTGCACCCTGCACATCTCAGGCAGTTATGGAGATATTAAGGTATTACGAAATCGATCCTAAGGGTAAAAAAGCTACAGTAGTAGGAAGAAGCCTTGTTATCGGAAAGCCTGTATCAATGCTTCTTATGAATGCAAATGCCACAGTAACAATATGCCATTCAAGAACTGAAAATATGGCGAAAGTAACTAAAAATGCCGATATAGTAATTGCGGCACTTGGAAAAGCAGAAATGCTTAATGCCGAATATTTTGAAAACGGTCAGACGGTCATCGACGTTGGAATCAACTACAGCGAAGAAAAACAAAAGCTTGTTGGTGATGTAAAGTCTGACGAAGTAGAAAGCGTTGTAGAAAAACTCACACCAGTTCCTGGCGGCGTAGGATCAGTTACAACAGCAGTACTTGTAAGCCACGTAGTTGAGGCAGCAGAGAGACTACTAAAATAAATAGCAATTGCGTAAGTAATCAGGAATTATTGTTATGAATTACAGGTAATGGAATTGCTATAAGGAGAATTAGAAAGAACTATTTAGAAAAGAAGTATTTAGGTAAGAAAAAATATATAGAAGTAAAAATATTATTTGGAAGTATTTAGATAGAAGCAAAAAAAGAAGTATTTTTGAAATTTTCAAAGGAAATAGGAGTAATAACAATGCGTAAAACAAAAATCATTTGTACAATCGGCCCTGCAAGTTCATCAGAAGCAGTTCTCACACAGATGTGTGAAGCCGGAATGAACGTTGCAAGACTTAACTTCAGCCATGGTGATCATGAGGAGCAGCTTGGCAAGATCAAGGTTATCAACAAGGTTCGTGATAAGATGGGTCTTCCTATCGCGATAATGCTTGATACTAAGGGACCTGAATACAGAATCGGTGTATTCAAGGATCACAAGGCAACTCTTGAAGAAGGTCAGGAATTTACTTTTACAGTTGATGATGTAATAGGTGATGACAAGAAGGTTTCTGTAAGCTATAAGGGCTTTGCAGAAGACCTTAAGAAGGGTGACACAATCCTTGTTAATAACGGACTTGTAATCTGCGAAGTTACTAAGGTTAAAGGTAACGACGTAATTACCAAGGTTATTGCAGGTGGTACATTATCTGATAAGAAGAGCATGAACTTCCCTGGCAAGGTCCTCAAGCAGGCTTACCTTTCAGATCAGGACAAGGCAGACCTTCTTTTTGGTATAGAGCATGACATTGACTACGTAGCTGCATCTTTCGTATCTACTCGTCAGGATGCTCAGGATCTTCGTGACTTCCTTGATAAAAATGGTGGAAGAGATATCGACATCATCGCTAAGATCGAGAACAGATCAGGTGTTGAGAATATCGAAGAGATCTCTGAAGTAGTTGACGGCATCATGGTTGCAAGAGGTGACCTTGGTGTTGAGATTCCATTCATGGAAGTTCCTTCAGTTCAGAAAGAGATCGTTCAGAAGTGCAGACTCCTTGGAAAAAGAGTTATCATCGCAACAGAAATGCTTGAGTCTATGATAACCAACGTTCGTCCTACAAGAGCTGAGATCTCTGACGTTGCAAACGCAGTATATGACGGAGCTTCTGCTATCATGCTCTCAGGAGAATCCGCTGCAGGTAAGTACCCTGTAGAAGCTGTTAAGACAATGTCAGAAGTTGCAGAATATACAGAGCAGCACATCAACTATACCAAGAGATTCAAGAACATGGACTTCAGCATTAGAAATAACCTTGATGCTATCAGCCACTCAACATGTTCTATGGCAATCGACGTTGATGCAAAGTGTATCGTAGTAAGCTCTATCAGCGGTCTCACAGCCCGCATGGTAAGCCGTTTCAGATGTCCTGTTGAGATCATCGGTATGACAACATCCGTAAAGGCATTTAGAAAGCTTGCACTTTCATGGGGCGTATATCCACTTCTGTGCGACGAATTTGAATCACTTGATGTTCTGTTCTTCCACGCTATGCAGCAGGCTACTAAGATCCTTGACCTCAAGATGGGAGACAACGTAGTTCTTACAGGCGGTAAGATCGGCGGAACTTCAGGTCATACAAACATGATCAAGGTTGAGACTATTCATAAGATTTATTCATAATCTATAAATAGGGCTTTGGTCAAAAAAGAGTAAAGCTTGATTTAATAGTTGCATCATATATGCTTTGGTGTTAGCATTATGATAAATAAAAAGAAAGAGCGCATTGCGCATAGGTGAAGGAATGATTATTAGATAATTTAGTTTGAGTGAACACTATCAGAAATGATCTTGCTGCTTATGGCAGCTGTTTTGTGTACGCTTAATCTGGATTATCATGCATTTCTACTTATGGCAGTTTGTTTATAGTAGGTCTATTTGTGTGAGTCTATTTTGTGTATGCAAAATAGACTCATTTTTTGTGATGAGGCAAATATTATTATTGCTAACAATAAAAACTCGTATTTGGGCGGTTGATGCCAAAGCGTAAGAGATCATTTCTTTGACCGGAGGTAAGTAAATGTTACAGATAAAGAATCTCACTATTACACACAAAAAAGACCTGCGAATAATATTAGAAGATTTCAATATGGTATTAAATGATGGCGATAAAGCCGTGATCATAGGCGAAGAAGGTAATGGCAAATCTACCCTTATGAAATGGATCTATGATCCTGATATGGCGGAAGAGTATGCAGAATGTCAGGGCGAAAGAGTTCTTGGGGCAGAAATGTTAGGATACCTTCCACAGGAACTTCCTGCAGATGATAGATCAAAAACCTTGTATGAATACTTTTCTGAAGCGGAGCTTTTCTTTGATAAGACGCCAAAAGAACTTGCAGTAATGGCAAGTGAATTTCAGGTTCTGGGAGACTTTTTTACAGCGACCAGAAAATGGAGAGTCTTTCAGGAGGAGAAAAAGTTAAGGCACAGCTTATGAGGCTACTTATGGATAACCCTACAGTGCTACTTCTTGATGAGCCTTCAAATGATATTGATATCAGCACTTTGGAACTTCTAGAAAAGCTTATAAATAACTGGAAGCACATAGTCCTTTATATCTCTCATGATGAGACTCTTATCGAGAATACTGCCAATGTGATAATTCATATCGAGCAGATCAAGAGAAAGACTAAGAGCAGGTATACCATTGTAAAGGATAATTATAAAAATTATATACAGAGAAGAGCCGAGAATTTTGAGAGGCAGGAGCAGCAGGCAATCAACGACAGAAATGAGAAAAAGCGCCGCGATGAAAAATATGCCAGGGTTTATAACAGCGTAGAGCATGCTCTTTCCAATGTATCAAGGCAGGCTCCCGGCGTTGGTAAGAACCTTAAGGATAAGATGCATACTGTAAAAGCTATGGGTAAGCGCTTTGAAAAAGAAGATGAGAACATGACCAAGATGCCTGAACAGGAAGAAGCGATCTTTTTTAAACTGGGAAATGAAAGCGCCAAAATGCCGGCAGGTAAAACTGTTATCGAATATGAACTTGATGAACTAAAAACTCCTGATGGAAACAAAGTTCTTGCAAAGGATATTTTCTTAAGAGTAAGAGGCCCTGAGAAGATATGTATTGTTGGAACTAACGGAGTAGGAAAGACGACTCTTTTAAAGAAAATGGCTGATGAACTTCTTGGAAGAAGTGACATAAAGGCCCAATACATGCCACAGAACTACGAAGAACTTCTTGACCTTGATGCAACTCCGGTTGAGTTTTTGGATGATACCGGTGATAAAGCCATACGTACTCGTATAAGGACTTATCTGGGTTCATTAAAATACACAGCAGATGAGATGGATCATCCTATAAGGGAACTTTCTGGCGGTCAGAAGGCCAAAGTACTGCTACTGAAAATGAGTCTGTCAGATGCAAATGTTCTTATATTAGACGAACCTACGCGTAACTTTTCACCTTTGTCGGGACCAGTTATCAGGAAGATGATAGCATCTTTCCCAGGAGCAGTTATAAGTATATCTCATGACAGAAAATATATAGAAGAAGTATGTACAAAGACTTATACATTGACAAATGGAGGACTTAAATAACCATGAACTATTTTGTTGAAGGATTACAGGGTAGCGGAAAGAGCACCCTTGTTGATAGATTATCAAAACTTAAACCAGATTGTTGTACTGTTAAAGAGGGAGACTACTCCCAGATAGAGCTTGCATGGTGCGCGTATATGGATGAGCAGACATATCAGGATAAACTTAATACCTATCCTGATATGAAGGACATAATAGAAGCTAATACCTTTAAAGAGAATGACAAAAGAATCGTCTGCTATACCAAGATAAGAACTGAAAACAGAGACTTTTACAAAGACTTTGAGCAGTATGAGATATACAATGGAAGAGTTTCTTATGAAGATTTTAAGCAGATTGTTTTTACAAGACTTAAGGCATGGAAACAGGACAACATGATCTATGAATGTTCACTTTTTCAAAACATCGTTGAAGATATGATCCTTTATAGGTGCGCATCAGATGATGAGATCATAGATTTTTACAAGCTTATAAGAGAAGCTATTTCAGATAAGGATTATCATGTTTTCTACCTTAAAGCTGATGATATTGTAGGTAATCTAAATGTGATCCGCAGGGAACGGTCTGATGATAATGGGAACGAGATGTGGTTTCCTTTGATGATCGATTATTTTGATAATTCCCCTTATGCAAAAGAAAAGGGAATCAGAGGAGAAGATGCTCTGATAGGACACTTTATTCACAGACAAGAGCTGGAACTTAGTATTTGTAAGGAAATCTTTCCTGATAAATGTACTGTGATCAGTTCTAAGAATTATAGCGACGATGAGCTATCTAAGTGATTGGATTTATATATGCAAAAAAAGTGATAAGATTCTGTCTGTTTTTGCGCCAAGAAAAATTTTCTTATATAATTGGAGTGTAAACAAAGATAAGAATTCTGGCGCTTTTCCCAATTTTGATATAAATATGTTTTTTTGAAAGGATTAGATTATTAATGGCTGGAAAAAAGAAAATGGGAGTGATCGGTAAGGTGATAAAAGTTATCATCAGTATTGCAGTAGCTTTTGTACTTATCGTAGCTGCAGGCTTTGGTGTTCTGACTATTTTTGAATACAGACCTGATGATATAGAAAATATAGAACTAACTGGAGAAGCTTCCAAAGAGCTTTCTGCAGGAGATACTTTTTCAGTACTTACCTGGAATACAGGATACGGAGCTTTGGGAGATAACGCAGATTTCTTCATGGACGGCGGTTCTATGGTTTATACTGCTGATGAAAAAAGAGTTAAAGAAAACCTTGAAGCTATTGCTTCTGAAATAGAGACTGTAAACCCTGATATCGTATTCTTACAGGAAGTCGATACAGTTGCAGACAGATCCTATAAAATAAATGAAGTTTCATTTTTTTCAGAAAGAAATCAGGGCAAAATAAGCTCTTATGCCCTTAATATGGATGCAATTTATATTCCATACCCAATTCCTCCAATCGGAAGGACCAAAGTTGGAATTCAGACTCTGTCATCATTTGAGATAGCATCAGCTACAAGACTTTCACTTCCTGTACCATTTAAATGGCCGGTAAGCACATGTAATTTCAAGAAGTGTCTTAATGTGTCCAGAGTTCCTGTGCAGGAATCTGACAAGGAACTTGTTCTTATCAATCTCCATCTTGAAGCTTATGATAGCGGAGAAGGCAAGATCGCACAGACCAACATGCTTCGCGAAGTGCTTCAGGCTGAGCTTGATGCAGGTAACTACGTAATAGCAGGCGGAGACTTCAATCAGGTATTCTCCAATACTGATGCAAGCGCTTATCCTACATATGAAGGTGCATGGCAGCCTGGAAGCATAGACGTTTCTGAGTTTGGCGACGGATTTACCTTTATTACAGATAGCAAGGTTCCAACCTGCCGTTCCCTCGATAAGGTATATAGCGGAGCTGACAAGGATACTTTCCAGTATTATGTTATTGATGGATTTATTGTATCAGGTAATATCACTATCAATGCATGCGAGACTCAGGATCTTGGCTTTGTGAATTCAGACCATAACCCTGTAGTTCTTACAGTAACACTGAACAATTGAAGCTGAGGCGTGATATTTCT
>CAMVNV010000069.1 GCA_947168935.1 uncultured Butyrivibrio sp.
CATTGACTCCAACTATAGTTCTACGGGTGCTATCACTATTGGCAATTGTGCTGTCCTTGCATACTCGAGCAAGGGTGGTGCTGAAGAAGGCCTGGATTGCGACAACAACAGCCGAATTGCCATCACTGGTAATGGCTATGCCATCAGCGCTTACACCAAGTACAAGGAAGCATCTATAGCATTTGTAAACTTTGCAACAGGTTATGACATGATCACAAAAAGAGCTGAGATTCTTGGAATCGCTCCAACAAGATCAGATGTTGCAAGTGAGATTGGCGGCGTAACAGATATTATCTTTAACAACTTAAAAGAAGGTAATATCTACCTTATGCCATCAGTTAAGGCTGTTGACCAGATCTGGGATCCTATGCAGACACTTCTTGGAGATGTAGGTAAGGACGCTTTCAGAGCAAGGAACGGCGAAACTGAAAAGTATACTGACAAAGAGAGCATGCAGAAAGCGCTGGATAATTCGGCTCAGAGCATCTATGATGCCATCTACACCCTTTCACAGTAAGCAATAAGGTTGAAGTTGAGAAATTTTTGGGAGCAGCGCGTAACAAAAAAGGACTTGGTGGATGAAAAAAAGAAATAATATGCCCCTTATATGCTCATGCATCGTCATGGGCTCGGGGCAGCTGATATATAAACAATGGATTAAAGGACTATTATATCTGGCGGCTTTTGCCCTGTTTTTATATTTCCTTATTACAGTAGGTATCACTGATATCACAGGATTTTTTACCCTTGGAACTGTAGAAGGAGATGCCTGGCTTGGTATAGAAGGCGATGACTCTATCATGATGATGCTTAAGGGAATCCTTGCATTTATTATGGTGGCGCTGTTTTTGCTTATCTATTACAGCAATATAAAGGATGTCCTTAATATAAGAAAAAAGCTTGAAAGCGGCAGGGAGATACCTTCTTTTGTAAAATCTGTAGCTATTTTTACAGATAAGAAGTTTTATATTGTAGCTCTAGCCCTTCCTGTTGTAGGTGTACTTATCTTCAACGTACTTCCTATTATATTCATGACCTTGATCGCCTTTACTAACTACGGAGGAGATATAGTTCCTCCAAAGCTTGTGGACTGGATAGGGCTTGATAATTTCAAAAAGATATTCGTTCTTTCAGACCTTAAGGCTACGTTTTTTAAAATCCTTGGCTGGAATATTCTCTGGGCAGTAGCTTCAACTTTTATCAACTATTTTGGAGGACTTCTTCTGGCGCTTCTTTTAAATAAAGAGTGCGTTAAGGGTAAGACCTTCTGGAGAGCCTTCCCCATTCTTGCATATGCAGTCCCTGGATTTATTACACTTCTTGGTTTTAAGTTTATGTTTTCCTACGGAGGCCCCATCAACTACCTTATTACAAGGACCGGGGCTAATGCTGTTGGATTTCTTGATATTGATGCAGGGTGGAAAGCCAGGATAATAGGTCTTTTGGTCAATGCCTGGATATCAGTTCCAACTTCAATGCTTCTTGCAACAGGTATTCTTTCCAATATGAATGCGGAGCTTTATGAAGCTGCAAGTATAGACGGAGCGACAAAGTGGGTTCAGTTTATAAAGCTGACTCTTCCCTTCGTGGTATTTTCTACGACACCTACCCTTATCACCAGTTTTGTAGGTAACTTCAATAACTTTGGCGTGTTCTATTTCTTAAGAGGCGGCTTATATCTGGACGGTTATTTCCTTGCAAGTGATACGGATCTTCTTATCAACTGGCTTTATAACCTGTCTATTGATAATAACTATTATGGAATTGGTGCGGCTATCAGCCTTATCATCTTTTTCATTACGTCAGTATTTTCTATTGGAACTTATGTGAACAGTTCTGCATTTAAGAAGGAGGATACTTACAGATGAGAAAGAATAAGACTTTTAGAATAAAAAATGTTATGGAAGTATCTGTAACGTATCTGATACTTATTGCTGTATCGATCATATTCTTTTTCCCTATCTTGTGGCTTGTGCTTGCATCATTTTCAAAGACGGGATCAATATATGACTTTAAGGGATTTTTTCCATCAGCATACAGTCTTGATACTTTTAAAAAGCTGTTTACTGATACTGCCATGTACGACTATCCTTCCTGGCTTAGAAACAGTTTGTTCGTTTCCGCTTTTTCCTGCCTGTTTAGTACAACTCTTGTCATACTTACGGCTTACGTAATGAGCAGATTCAGGTTCAAAATGCGTAAACCCATTATGACTACGACCCTTGTACTTAGCATGTTTCCAAGCTTTATGGGTATGACTGCTGTGTACCTTATTATGGTCAACTTTGGTCTTATCAATAACTTGTGGAGCCTTGTACTTATCTATTCTGCAGGTGCTCCAATGGGATATCTTGTTCAAAAGGGTTATTTTGATACTATCAGTAATTCCATTTATGAGGCAGCTAAGATTGACGGGGCAACAAACCCTGTGATATTCGTCAGAGTAACGCTCCCTCTTTCAAAGCCTATCCTTGTATATACGGCCCTGACATCCTTTGCATGGCCCTGGAGCGACTTTATCCTTCCTAATATGCTCCTTAAAAACAGGGATCTGTGGACTGTTGCTGTAGGACTTACCCATATCGGGGAGACTGAATTTTCAAGATTTGCTGCAGGTGCTATTTTCATAGCAGTTCCTATAGTTACTTTATATTTTGCATTATCTAATTTCCTTGTTGCCGGAGTATCTGACGGGGCAGTTAAGGGCTGAATAAAAAGGACATCGCTTAAACTAAGCGGTGTCTTTTTTTACAGAAAATCTCACTATAGGGAAGTTCTTTTCTATAGATGTACACTCGTATAATTGGAATTTAGTTGACGAAATGACATTTTTGTACGATATATGGTTCTTGAAAATATAGCGGTTATAGGTTTTAATAGTAGTAGTTTTGACATGGACTTATTCAGGGTCCATTTTGGTTGTGGTTATTTAGGAGGATATGATGAAGAAACGTCTTTTCACAATACTAATTGCATCTCTTACAGCCTCTGTCCTTTTTGGATGTAGTAGCACAGATTTTGCAAATATGGAAAATTCAGGTAATGCATCACAGGGACTTTCTGATGAGAATGGCAAGGATAATTCAAATGATGCTGAGTCTTTGGATGATGCATCATCAGAAGAGAGCCTTGCTACAATAGACGATGAATCAACAGCTCTCATTTCCTCAATGGAATATTCTTTTGCAGCTATGGATCTTTTTGATGAACTTATGGCAGATCCTGGTACAGAGGAGCTTGATGATGACCAGGTCGAAACTCTTAAAAACGGAGTTTCTGACTTCACTGGCGTAAATTTTTACGGAACCTGGAACAGAACCTTTGTAGCAATGGGAATGGATGCTGATATTACAATTGAAGAGGGCGAGGATAGTACCTGCGTTGTAAACGGTTATTTTGATCATTACGGTCATATGGGAGATATAGAAGATGCTACAGGATATTTCCTTTCAGAAAATATGATGTTTGCTATTGATGAAGAATGTGATACTGTTTACCTTTTCAGAGTAGCGGGCGAGTCAATGGAAGTTAGACAAAAGGGATTCGGATGCATGGGCGGCAATGTATCATCAATAGGAACCTATGTGATGGGTGAGCCTGAGTATCTTAATGCTCATGATATTGATTTTGCTTTTACTGAAGAGGAGCTTTCCGCGATCAAAGAGCTTCTTGATGAGAACGGCCTTGATTATGAAGACTATTTTGAAAATGCTATTTTGCTTGGCGTTTTTGAAACATCTGAAGGCGAGGCTATGTTTAGTGATGGTACGGTTGTATCAGGCAGATGGTATACATCATATGCTCCTCATGGAATTACCAGAAATCTTGAGATGTTCATAGCATTTGATGGAACGATATATATGAAGTCCGGATATAATCCAATGACAGAAACAGAGTATTATACTAGTGACCCTAAGGCTCCAGGAATGCCAGACAAGGTTGAAGAAGCAGAATAAGATTTGGTTCAAAAGAGGATCCTGATCAGTGTTTAAACCTAATTAGTGAAAAACAGAATTTAAAAAGCCAGGCTTATCAATAAAAGCCTGGCTTTAATATTTTTATAAATTAAGCTGTGATGAAAGTTCCTGCTCTACCCTTGAGTGCCTCAGATACGCAGTCAAGAGATGTGATAAGAACGGATCCTTCAGGATTTGCTTCAAGGAATGTGATAGCAGCTTCGATCTTAGGAAGCATATCTACTTCGCCGAATTCTCCGGCTTCCATATATTTCTTGGCATCAGCAACGCTCATCTTCTCGATAGGTGCCTGATCATCTTTTCCAAAAGATTTATAAACACAAGGAACGGATGTGAGGATCACGAGGCGGTCTGCCTTAAGATCTGCAGCAAGTCTGCCTGCGATAGCATCCTTTTCGATTACGGCTGAAGCGCCTTTGAACTTGTGTTCCTGCTCAAGAACAGGGATTCCGCCGCCGCCGCATGCGATTACTTCAATTCCGGCGTCAGAGAGAAGCTTTATTGCATCAAGCTCTACAATGCTGATTGGCTTAGGAGCTGCAACTATTCTAAGGTATCCTTTACCGGGAACTTCTTTTACGAAATTGCCTTTCTTGATCTCGGAGTCGGCATCCTCTTTGGACATGTATCTTCCAATTGCTTTTGTAGGAGAATAGAAGGCTTCGTCATAAGGATCAACAGTAACCTGTGTAAGAACTGTTGTGACTGTTTTTGAAATGCCTCTTTGCTCAAGTTCGCTGTGAAGAGAACTCTGAAGGTCATATCCGACATAGCCCTGACTCATGGCGCTGCAGACGCTCATAGGTGCAGCTGTATAGTCGATATAGATTCTGTGCAGCTCAGTCATTGCCTTGTGGATCATGCTGACCTGCGGTCCGTTTGAATGTGTTATTGTAAGCTGATAGCCTGCCTCAGCAAGATCAGCGAGTGCTTTTGCGGTTTTAGATACTGCTTCTTTTTGTTCGTTGGTTGTATATCCAAGTGCTTCGTGACCCAGTGATACAACAGCTTTCTTATTTTCCATGGCAGGGACCCCCGAAAATTGATTAGATTTAGAATAAGATGTAATACGTGCATTATAACATATTGAGCGCTGTTATATGCTTGATTTTTCTTATTTTTGCTGATGGGAGTCTTTCATTTCATACATTCTTTTATCTGCAAGTTCTGCAAGGGACATGATAGAAAGGGTTTCAGAATACAGGGCATGTCCATAGGAAACCTTGATGGTGATATTGTTGCCATCAATATTAAGAGGAGCTTCGACAAACCTTGTAATACGTTTGGAAATAGATTCTATGTCAGAATCTTTTTTTAGTTGATGAATAATAACAAATTCATCTCCGCCATATCTGAATACTATGCTGTTATCAGCTGCAGCCATAGTAAGGCTCTTAGCCACTGATCTAAGAACAATATTTCCATATTCATGACCGTATTGATCGTTTACTGTCTTGAAGCTGTCGAGATCTATCATGAACAGCACAAAGTCAGACCTTTTTTCCTGATACTGTGTTTCGTATTCAAGGGCTATACTTCTGAAGGCGCGCCTGTTTAGAAGACCTGTAAGGTCATCAGTCTGGCACAAGGAAGAGAGCCTGTCTCTTTCTGTGACTTCATCGGTGATATCCAGAAAGTATCCAACAAGCCCTATTATCTTATCGCCTGAATAAAGAGGACATTTGGAAGCTTTGATCTTACGAAGCTTTCCCTTAACAATGCATTCTCCGGGAACGTCAAGAACACAGTCTCCTGTATGGAGGATCTTTTCCTCGATCTTTTTAAAAGGCTCAGGGTCTATATGCCATCCCATGTCTTCGTCGTTTTTGCCTATGATCTCGTCAACACTGGATAGTCCATAATAGTCCAGAAACATCTGGTTTGCACCCAAAAAACGCCTGTCTGTGTCTTTCCAGAATACACCGGCAGGAATGAGCTTCAATATGTTTTGAAGAAGTTCGGAATCAGAAATTCTATCCATGAAAATACCTAAAGATTAACAAGGTCTTTTGTTGAACAATTAATTGTAACAGAAATAATCAATATAATGAATAGTGATATGTGTATTACTGCAAAATTTGTTTTCTGTTTTTAAGCAGCAAATTTCCCCGGAAAATGGATGTCCAGATTCCGGGGATGAAGGTTTGGAAAAATAAATGAACAAAGCTTCTTATAGGTCAGAAACTCGGAATACCTCGAGGAGTGCTGTCAGTTCGTTTGATACATTTTCAAGAGTAGCTGACAAGTCGCTGATATTCTCAACGGTATTATTAACTTCCTGCATGGAAGCACTTGTTTCCTGAGCACTTGCTGCATTTTCTTCAGATATTGCAGAAAGGCTGCTCATTGTATCGTTAAGATCTACGCACTTAGTCCTTGTGAGTTCTGCAGCATCTTTTGCCTTGGAGAAGTTTTCACGTACATCTGTGATCATGCTGATAACATCTCTTACAGCTTCGGCAGTTTCATCACTTATCTGCTGTTGTCCGTTAACGGCTTCATTGAGCTGGCTAACAGTTGATACAGCTGATTCGGAACTTGCAAGAAGTCCCTTCATGATCTCGCCGATACGCTGAGCTGATTGAGAAGACTGTACAGAAAGATCCTGGATCTCTGTAGCAACAACTGCGAATCCTTTACCTGCTTCACCTGCTCTTGCAGCTTCAATAGAAGCGTTAAGTGACAGAAGATTTGTACGTGAACTGATCTCATTGATAGCAGCAACAGCGTTCTGAACTTCTTCTACAGAATCGCCCATGGCTTTTACCTTTTCTGATACATCAAGAAGTGAATTAGCAGACTGGGTCATTGCATCTTTAAGCTTTTCGAAATTGGTCTGCATGTTATCAGAAGACTCAGCCATTGCTGTTGCTTTTTCATCAGCTGCATCAACTTCTGTATTAAGAGTCTCAACATTCTGAAGGATTTCCTGAATTGCATTAACGCCGTCCTGAACACTTTCGGCCTGATTTGTAGCTCCGTCAGCAATTTCACTTACTGCAATGGTGATATTCGCACTGTTGTCCTTGGTTTGTGCAGCACCGTGTGCAAGTTCTATAGAAGAATTGTTGACGGTTGCAGAATTGTTTTTGGCACCCTTTAACAGTTTACTTACAGAATGTCTTGTCTTTTCGAGCTGCTGCATCAGGTTACCAAAGTCATCTGTCTGATTTTCATATTTTGGTTCGATATGCCTTGAGAAGTCGCCGCCTCCCATTTCGTCAAGCCAGACGGAGGTGTCTTTGAGAGGATTAACGATAGATCTTGTGATCATAACGGTAAGTACTATTGCGATTATGATAAGTACAATACCTACTGATATAGACAGGATTCCAATGTTTGTTGCCTTGTTCTGTAGGGTGGTTTCGTGCTCAGCTGTTGTGGTTTCAATATAATCGATATAGTTACCTGTTCCGATTACCCATTGGAAAGGTTCATAAACCTTTGTATAAGCTCTCTTGGGAGAAGCCACGGTCTCGCCTTCTTTTGGGAAGTAGTATTCATTAAAATATCCGGTTTCGGGATTTTTTTTGGCACCTTCGATAAAGTCAGCAACCATTGCGAAGCCCTGACTGTCTTTGGCACCAAGTCTGTTAGTACCCTCTGTATCATTTCCAAGAAGTACTACATTATCGCCATCGTATGTATCAACCCAGAGGTAACCTGCTTCGCCATATCTGATACCTCTTATTACGGTAGCAGAATACTCCTTTGCTTCCTCTATAGTCATTCCGCTTTGGGTTAACTGGTTATACATTTCGCAGATTGAGATGGCAGTCTCAACTTCGTTTCTGATCTGGTCATCATAATCCTGACTGATTGATTCTGTGATAGTAGCGACAGCGGATTTCTGTATGCCGTTCATTCCATAAATCGACATACCAACGAGAGCAATCATGGCAATTATCATTGCTGCGAGAAGAATACTGAGTTTGGTTCTGACTTTCAGGTTTTTCATAGGATCACCTCATTTTTTTAAAGATTTACTTATAAAAAACGATAAGACCGACGACTAAAGCTTATTTCGGACACTTCGGACTGATAAATTAGTGAAAATTCATGCTAAAAATATTTTACTCTTTTAATCAATGAATAATGAAAGAAGACTGATCCAATGTGGCCGCTTTAAGGTCAATCTGATCTAATAGTTCTTTTTCCAATTGAGGTTGTGATATACTATAGAAGTGTTTGTAGCTATTGTTTAAAGGTGTCAGGAATCGTTATAGATGACTGCACATGGGATTTATAAATAGCAAGTACATCTAAAGTACGACATGGAGGAGTATTAGCATGGATATCGCACTTAAAATCACCCAGGAACTTAATGTAAATAAATGGCAGGTTGAAGCAGCCATAAAGCTTATCGATGAGGGGAATACTATTCCTTTTATTTCCAGATATAGAAAAGAAGTGACAGGATCACTTAATGATGAGCAGCTTAGAAACCTTGACGAGAGACTTAAATATTTAAGAGGACTTGAGGAAAAGAAGCAGACCGTTCTTGCATCAATTGAAGAGCAGGGTAAGCTTACAGAGGAGCTTAAGAATAAGATCATAGCAGCTGAAACAATCGTAGCTGTAGATGATCTCTATCTTCCTTACAGACCTAAGAGGAAAACAAGAGCAAGCGTTGCAAGAGAAAAGGGTCTTGAGAAGCTTGCTGATATTATAAAAGAGCAGAAGATCACTATTGATGAACTTATCGCAAAGGCAGCAGAGTTTGTTACATCAGGCGATGTACCTGCAGATAAGGAAGTTAAGAATGTCAAAGACGCTCTTCAGGGAGCAAAGGACATCATCGCTGAGGACCTTTCTGATAATGCGGATGTTCGTACATATATCCGTGAAGCAACAATGCAGGAAGGTGTTATATCATCAACTGCCAAGGATGAAAAGGCAGAGAGCGTATACGAGCAGTACTATGCTTATGAAGAGCCTGTAAGCAAGATCGTAGGACACAGAGTCCTTGCTCTTAACCGCGGCGAAAAAGAGAAATTCTTAAACGTTAAGATAACAGCACCTGTAGACAGGATCCAGATGTTCCTTAACAAGACACTGAGTCCTGATGGAGAGAATTCTCTTTCTCCTGTAATAGCAGAGATCTGCCAGGATTCATATGATCGTCTTATCGCACCTGCTATTGAAAGAGACATAAGAAATGAGCTTACAGAAAAGGCTGAAGATTCTGCCATCACAGTATTTGGTAAGAACCTCCAGCAGCTTCTCATGCAGCCTCCAATTGCAGGTAAGACTGTACTTGGATGGGATCCTGCTTTCAGAACAGGATGTAAGCTTGCAGTTGTAGATTCTACAGGTAAAGTTCTGGATACAAAGGTTATTTTCCCAACAGCACCTCAGAATAAGGTGGATGAGGCTAAGTTTGAACTTAAGAAGCTTATAAAGCAGTATGGAATCGACCTTATCTCAGTTGGTAACGGAACAGCGTCCCGTGAGTCTGAGCAGGTTATCGTAGAGCTTATCAAGGAAGTTGATACTCCGCTGCAGTACGTTATCGTTAATGAGGCAGGTGCATCTGTATATTCTGCAAGTAAGCTTGCAACAGAAGAGTTCCCTCAGTTTGACGTTGGACAAAGGTCTGCTGCTTCAATCGCAAGACGTCTTCAGGATCCTCTTGCAGAGCTTGTTAAGATTGATCCTCAGTCAATCGGTGTTGGTCAGTATCAGCATGACATGAACCAGAAGAAGCTTGCAGAAGCCCTTGGCGGAGTTGTAGAAGACTGCGTTAACAAGGTTGGTGTTGATCTTAATACAGCATCAGCACCTCTTCTTACATATATTTCAGGTATCAGCAAGCCTATAGCTAAGAACATTGTTGATTACAGGGAAAAGAACGGAAGGTTCACTTCCCGTGACCAGCTCCTTAATGTTCCTAAGCTTGGACCGAAGGCTTATGAGCAGTGTGCCGGATTCCTTAGAATTCATGATGGAGATAATCCTCTTGATGATACATCCGTTCATCCTGAGACTTATGAAGCTACAAGAAAGCTCATGGAGACTCTTGGAATCACAATGGATGATGTAAGAAAGGCTCAGAAGGCAGCAGCAAAGAGCATTGCACCTGGAGCCCAGAAGGCAGCAGCTGAAAATAAAGCTTCAAAAGCCGGCAATAGAAACGACAAGAAAGACAGAAATAATAAAGTTGTGATCAGAAATACAAATACAGCCATGGGAGCAGCCCTTGCAGCAGCACTTGGCGGAGCATTTGTATCTGATGCTCCTTCTGATAAAAAAGGCTCTGCTAACAGTAAGGCAGAAAATGGCAGTAAGAGTACTTCAAATGCCGGTGCATCTGTATCAAGCCTTTCATCTAAGATCAAGGATAAGGCTAAGCTTGCAAGTGACCTTGGAATTGGTGAGATCACTCTTTCTGATATCGTATCTGAGCTTGAGAAGCCAAGCCGTGACCCTCGTGAGAGTATGCCGGCTCCTGTTCTTCGTTCAGACGTTATGGACATGAAGGACCTTAAACCGGGAATGATCCTTAAAGGAACAGTTCGTAACATTGTTGACTTTGGTGCCTTCGTTGACATAGGTGTACACCAGGATGGCCTTGTACATATTTCTCAGATAACTGACCGCTTTATAAAGCACCCGCTTGAAGCTGTAAGTGTTGGAGATATCGTTGAGGTTCAGGTTATTGAAGTTGACCTCAAGAAGCAGAGAATAGGACTGACAATGAAGATCAAAAACCAGAGCAAATAAGTTCTGGATTAAAGGCATGAAAAAACAAATCTTATCTGCATTACTGATTATTACAATTTTAATATTTGAGCTTTCTTTTGTAAGCCTAGGCAGTAGTATGGACGAGACTATTGCGGGAATGGAGCAGCAGGAAGCTCAGACCAAGGAGAAGATTTCTGATCTTGAGAGACAGACGCAGGAAACACAGGATGCGATCAATGAGCTTAATGAACAAAAAGCTCAGACGCAGGATAATGTTTCTTCTCTTCAGGATCAGAAAACTCAGCTTCAAAGTACTGTGAATGACTATTCTGACCAGCTTGATACTTTGAGCTCCGAGATAGCCCAGACGCAGGAATCTATGGCTGAGGTTTCAGCTCAGATCGTAGAGCTTAATGCAAGCCTTCAGGAAAATGAAGAGCTTAGGAAGCAGCGCTATGAGAGTCTGAAAAAGCGTATTCAGATGATATATGAAAAAGGTGGAGAAGGGAACTTTTTTCTTATATTACTGGATTCGTCGTCCCTGCAGGACTTTCTTACAAAATTTGAGTATATAAACGATATTGTTGCCTATGATCAGATGAAACTGGCGGAATATCAGACTATAGTTGATACTATTGCAGCGCAGGTTGCAGAAGTTGAAGTCAAGGAAGCTGAGCTTGATGAATATCAGGCACAGCTTGACGAAAAACATGGAGAGCTTGAAGACCTTACAGATGCTGTTATGGGAGAGCTGTCATCTACAAGCAGCACCCTTTCTTCAGAAAGAAACAAGCTTGCGGATTATGAGGATCAGCTTGCCGAACTTGATAAAAAGATGAAGTCGCTTGAATCCCAGACAGCTGCAGCCCAGGCAGAACTTGCTAAACAGATTGCAGAAAGGCTTGCTCTTACAAAAGAAGATACATCAGGTTCCTACGCTGCTTCTGCAACAGAGCTTGAATGGCTTGCAGCTACAATACAGGCTGAAGCAGGAGGAGAATCTTATACAGGAAAGCTTGCGGTAGGGTCCGTTATAATGAACAGAGTTAAAAGCTCTGCTTTTCCTAATGATATCGTAAGCGTTATTACACAGACCAATCAGTTTGCATCCTACAGATCAGGTAAGGTTGAACTTATCATATCAAACGGTCCCAATTCCACCTGTATTCAGGCAGCCCAGGAAGTCCTTGATGGTGCCCGTGTTGGCGATTACCTGTTTTTTATGACACAGTACTGGGCAGATTATTATGGTATTAGTGAATATACCATGATCGGTAACCACGCATTTTTCTACCGCTGGGTTACTAATAAAAAGTCTGATGATCAGGGAAGTGCAGACCAAAATGCCACCCAGGAACAGACTCCTCAGGAAAATTCTTCTCAGGAAAATCCAGATGCAGCTGTTCCCGAAGAGCAGTCACAGCCGGCTCCTTCAGAGGAAGCGCCCCCTGAAGATAACAATGAAGGTGGAGGTGATAATCCTTCGGAAGAAGGAGGCGGATCAGAAGATGGTGGCGATGGTTCGTGATTTAATTTTGCTGAGATTGAATGGAATTATAATACCGATATAATATGATCATATGGGTTCCTTGCACAGCAGCTGGGTACCTGTTTTTATGTTGTTTTTGATAATTTTTATTGATTAAAATTTTGAAAACGAAAAATTGTCTATTGATATATAAGAAAATGTATTGTAATATACTTACGGATGTATGACCATTTGCATCCGACATATAATAATAGTTCTCTTATTCAGAGTGGTGGAGGTACATAGGACCTGTGAAGCCACGGCAACCCCTTGATCTTTAGGAAGGTGCCAACCTGAGCGTGCAAATTACGAGCAATAAGAGGATCTGAGACCAATAATCAGTTCCGCTTGTTTGTGCACGCAACAAGCGGATTTTTTATGCGCGTTATAATTAAACGCGCTAGTGTTCACACACAGAAAGGACAAATAATGGATAAGTTTATTTTCACATCCGAGTCAGTTACAGAAGGACATCCTGACAAAATCTGCGATAACATCTCTGATGCTATCCTTGACGCCTGCATGGCACAGGATCCAATGAGCCGTGTTGCATGCGAAGCTGCTACATGTACAGGTTTCGTTCTCATCACAGGTGAGATCACAACTAAGGCTAAGGTTGACTATGCACAGATCGTTCGTGATACAGTTTGCGAGATTGGCTATGATGATTCCAAGAAGGGCTTCGATGGCAACACATGTGCTGTATTCGTAGCACTTGATCAGCAGTCACCTGATATCGCTATGGGTGTTGATAAGGCACTTGAAGCTAAAGAGAACCAGATGACAGATGAGCAGATCGAAGCAATCGGCGCTGGTGACCAGGGTATGATGTTCGGTTATGCTACTAACGAGACAGAAGAGTACATGCCTTACGCAATCTCTCTTGCTCACAAGCTTACAAAGAAGCTTACAGAAGTTAGAAAAGATGGCACACTTGCTTACCTTAGAGCAGATGGTAAGAGCCAGGTATCTGTTGAGTATGATGAAAACGGCAAGGTTAAGAGACTTGAAGCTATCGTAATCTCAACTCAGCATGATGAGAACGTAACTCAGGAGAGAATCCATGAAGATATCAGAAAGTACGTTATCGATGCAGTAGTTGATCACGCACTTGTTGATAACAATACAAAGATCTACATCAATCCTACAGGACGTTTCGTTATCGGTGGACCTCAGGGTGATGCTGGTCTTACAGGTCGTAAGATCATCGTTGATACATACGGCGGAGCTGCTCGTCACGGCGGCGGTGCTTTCTCTGGTAAGGACTGCACAAAGGTTGACCGCTCTGCAGCATATGCAGCAAGATACGTTGCTAAGAATATCGTAGCAGCAGGACTTGCAGACAGAGCTGAGATCCAGCTTTCATACGCTATCGGTGTAGCTCAGCCTACATCAATCCTTGTTGATACATTTGGTACTGGTAAGGTTTCTGATGAGAAGCTTACAGAAGCAGTTCGTAAGGTATTCGACCTTCGTCCAGCTGGTATCATCAAGATGCTCGACCTTCGTCGTCCGATCTACAAGCAGACAGCTGCTTACGGTCACTTCGGTCGTAACGATCTTAACCTTCCTTGGGAAGCAACAGATAAGGCAGAAGAGCTTAAGGCAGCAGTTAACGCATAATTGATGTGCTGATAGTAAAAGCTTTTATGACTTAAATAATGCATAAGATTAGCCCCTCAAAGACGTATCGTTTTTGAGGGGCTTTTTTAATGCTGTGCCTGGTAGCGCAAATATTACGTTATCTGAACATTTTCTTTTCCGAATTTTTCTTGCAGAAGGTTCATTACTTCATCTCCTGCATTGAACTTTATGGCAGGGTATTTCTTCATCTGTTTGGTATCTTTAAGGTAGGCGATTATGGAATCCTTGCCGCCATGGCCTTCAATAATTCCCAGCATATCTTTTTCGCTTTCATCAAAAGCGGCCCTGTTTGCAAACTGAATCCATACAGTTCGAGGTGTTTCTTCAAAGGTCATTACCTTATCAGCAATGAGCTTTGCATCCTTTTCGTCTTCTACGGAAACATGGCCTTCGATTATGACATGGGAATCCTCATTTAATTTCATCGCAGCTTTTTCATAGGTTTTAGGGAACACTATTACTTCAATTGCACCTGTCAGGTCTTCGAGGGTTACGAAAGCCATCATTTTATCATTTTTGGTATACTTGGTCCTTCTGTCTGTTACCATTCCGGCAAGTATAGCCTTTTGGCCGTCGGTTACAGATGGAACGCCTGTTTCCTCATCCAGATAGAAATCTGTTGTAAGGTTACTTGAATGTTTTTTCATAAAGGAAGCATAGGCTTCAAGCGGGTGACCACTTACATAAAAGCCCAGGACTTCTTTTTCAAAGGCAAGAAGCTGTTCCTTATCAAATTCGCCCACATCAGGGAGGGGAATCTCGAACTGATGCTTTTCTTCAGGCGCTGCAAAATCAAAAAGTGACATCTGGCCTGCCATGGTGTTCCTGTTATTGTGAAGGGAATCCATGATCTGCATATATACGTACATGAACTGACGTCTTGTTCCGCCCAGACAGTCGAGGGCTCCCGACTTGATGAAGGCTTCTACTGCGCGCTTGTTCATCTGGCCATCACCGGACATCCTTGTAAGGAAGTCGTTAATACTTCTAAATGGTCCGTTTAAGTGCCTTTCTGTTACAACCGCCTCTATGACAGGTGTTCCAACTGATTTTATGGCAGTAAGAGCATAGAGGATTGATTTGTTCTGGCCCTGACCTGTTACGGAAAATCCTACTTCGCCCTGATTGATGTCAGGAGCAAGGATCTCAATTCCCATGCTGTGACATACGGATATATAATATGAAACTTTAGATGGCACATCTATTACTGAGGTCATAAGTGATGCCATGAATTCCACAGGGTAGTAGTACTTGAGCCAGGCTGTCTGCATGGCAACAACTGCATAGCATGCTGCATGAGATTTATTAAAAGCATACTTGGCGAAGTCCATCATGGAATCGTATATGGTATTTGCAACGTCTGCAGAAATCCCCTTTGAAGCACAGCCTGGAACACCTTCATCTTCGTTACCATTTACAAAGTTGTTTCTTTCAACCTCCATGACGTGCTGCTTTTTCTTACTCATGGCACGTCTTACAAGGTCAGCTCGTCCAAGGGTATAGCCGCCAAGCTGCTGTACTATCTGCATAACCTGCTCCTGGTATACGATACAGCCATAGGTTGGCTTAAGTATGGATTCAAGCTCAGGTGTATCATAGGTGATGCTGGTCTGGTCGTTTTTACCTTTTATATACTTAGGAATGAAATCCATTGGGCCCGGACGGAAAAGAGATATACCCGCTATAACATCTTCAAGTGACTGGGGCTTAAGCTCTTTCATGAAGGACTGCATTCCGCCTGATTCAAGCTGGAAGATTCCATCGGCGTGACCGCTTCCTATAGAAGCAAGGACGTCTCTATCATTGAAATCAATGTTGTCGATATCTATGTAGTTTGGATCGCCTTTTTTAGCACCAATAGATGCGTTTGCTGCATTAACGGCATCTTTAATTACAGTAAGAGTACGAAGTCCCAGAAAGTCCATCTTAAGTAGACCCAGTTCTTCAATAGTAGTCATGGTGAACTGAGTTGTTATGGAACCTTCGGCTGACCTTGAAAGTGGTATGAGATCTTCTGCAGGAGCAGAGCATATTACAACGCCTGCTGCATGAATAGAGGTGTGTCTTGGAAGGCCTTCAAGCTTACGGCACATTTCAATAAGTTCATGAGCCTGGTCGTTCTCTTCATATTCTTTTCTGAGTTCAGGATTCATTTCAAGAGCTTTATCAAGTGTGATCTTAAGCTCCATAGGTACCATCTTGGACAGGGTATCAGCGTATGCGTAAGGGATGTCCATTGCCCTTGCAACGTCCTTGATAACGCCTCGTGCTGCCATGGTACCAAAAGTTATGATCTGAACTACTTTATCTTTTCCATACTTTCTCGTTACATGGTCAATAACGTCCTGACGGTGAGTATATTCAAAATCCACGTCTATATCAGGCATGCTGACACGTTCAGGATTAAGGAATCTCTCAAAGAGAAGATCGTATTTGACAGGGTCTATATTAGTAATGTGCATGCAGTAGGATACGACAGATCCAGCCGCAGAGCCACGTCCCGGGCCAACTGCGATATCGTGCTCTCTTGACCAGTTGATGTAGTCCCATACGATGAGGAAGTAGTCAACGTATCCCATCTTCTTGATAACAGAAAGCTCGTAATCAAGCTGTTTTCTAACGGTTCCGTCATCGTCAGGATATCTTTCCTTAAGACCGTCATCGCAGAGTTTATTAAGATATGTCCATGAATCGTAGCCTTCAGGTACATCGAAATGCGGGAGCTTGGTCACGCCAAACTCAATGTCGACGTTACACCTGTCAGCGATGATCTGGGTATTATCAATAGCCTCCTGAGCATATGGGAAAAGAGAACGCATCTCCTCTTCGCTTTTAACGTAGTAGTCAGGCTTCCCGCCCATTCTCATACGGTCATCGTCTGCAACTTTTTTCTGTGTCTGGATACACAAAAGAACGTCCTGAGCAGTAGCATCATCAGATCTTGTATAGTGGCAGTCGTTGGTTGCAACAAGTGGAATATCAAGCTCTCTGGACATGCGAAGAAGAGCGTTGTTGACATCGGCCTGCTGCGGAATTCCATGATCCTGCATTTCCAAAAAGAAATTGCCGTGGCCAAAAATAGAGTCGTATTCCTTTGCTGCCTCTATAGCTTTTTCATAGTTGCCTGAATTAATGGCACGGGGAATAGCACCTGCAAGGCAGGCGGACAGGCAGATGATACCTTCGTGGTACTGTCTTAAGAGTTCAAGGTCAACACGGGGCTTATAATAATAGCCTTCAGTAAAACCTCTGCTGACAATGTGAGACAGGTTTGCATAGCCGGTATTATTTTCAGCAAGAAGTATCAGATGGAAGTATCTGTCTTCGCTTGAAGTATCCTTATCAAAGCGTGAGCCCGGAGCCACATATACTTCGCATCCTATGATGGGCTTAATTCCATTTGCTTTAGCTTCTTTATAAAAGTCTATGACACCGTACATAACGCCGTGATCAGTAATAGCTCCGGCGCTCATACCCAGCTCTTTTAATCTTTTTATATATTCAGTTATCTTGTTGGCGCCGTCCAAAAGAGAATATTCAGTGTGGACGTGTAGATGAGTAAAAGCCATATTTTATTTTGGAGATGAAAAAAGTATATACCGACTTTTCATCACCGATCTCCCATATAATTACTTAGACCTAATGCTATAATCATAACATATTTTTGAGTTTTTCATTGCAAGAAGGACTTTGTTGCGATAAACTTATAAAGAAGTATTTTTGAAATTTTTATTGATATTTTTTTGTCAAACTTCTAAAAGAAATTGGCTTAAGAGGTATTGAAAGGAAGCATGGATTATGGCAAAAGAGATTAAGAAGATTGGCGTACTTACCAGCGGTGGTGATGCTCCAGGAATGAACGCTGCAATCAGAGCAGTAG
This sequence comes from uncultured Butyrivibrio sp., assembly GCA_947168935.1. Classification (GTDB taxonomy): domain Bacteria; phylum Bacillota; class Clostridia; order Lachnospirales; family Lachnospiraceae; genus Butyrivibrio. The sequence continues at coordinate 17,714 of CAMVNV010000069.1, forward strand.
TACGTAAATCAATTGCAAACGGACTCCAGGTAGTTGGAATTAAAAAAGGTTATCAGGGACTTCTTAATGAAGAGTTCATAGATATGGACCGTCATTCTGTTTCAGATATCATCCAGCGCGGTGGTACAGTTCTTGGAACAGCTAGATGTATGGAGTTCAAGACTGAAGAAGGACAGCAGAAGGCAGCTGAGATCTGTCACAATCACGGAATCGATGGCGTTATCGTAATCGGTGGTGATGGTTCTTACAGAGGTGCTCAGAAACTTTCTCAGCACGGAATCAATACAATCGGTATACCAGGTACAATCGACCTTGATATCTCCTGCACAGATTATACAATCGGTTTTGATACAGCTATCAATACTGCAATGCAGGCTATCGATAAGGTTCGCGATACATCTTCATCACACGAGAGATGTTCTATCATCGAGGTTATGGGACGTCACGCAGGTTACATCGCACTTTGGTGCTCAATCGCTAACGGCGGTGATGATATTCTCATTCCTGAGAAATATGACTTCAACGAGCAGAAGGTTATTGATAACATTATCGACAACCGTAAGAGAGGTAAGACACACCACATCATCATCAATGCTGAGGGTATCGGACATTCAAC
>CAMVNV010000070.1 GCA_947168935.1 uncultured Butyrivibrio sp.
AAGCATTGTGATACGCTCGATACCGATACCAAATGCGAAACCACTATATTCGTTAGAATCAATTCCGCAGTTCTCAAGTACGTTCTTATTAACAACACCGCCGCCGAGAACTTCGATCCAGCCTGTACCCTTACAGAGGCTACATCCCTTACCGCCGCACTCGAAGCAGCTGCAGTCAACTTCTACAGATGGCTCTGTGAATGGGAAGTATGAAGGACGAAGTCTTGTCTTAGTACCTTCGCCGTATATCTTCTGTACGAACAGATCAAGAGCTCCCTTAAGGTCACAAAGGTTGATATTCTTATCTACTACAAGACCTTCCATCTGAGAGAACATAGGTGAATGTGTTGCATCATCATCAGAACGGAATACCTTACCGGGAGACAGAATCTTGATCGGTGGCTTCTGATTCTCCATTACGTGAATCTGACCTGCTGATGTCTGTGTACGAAGAAGATACTCAGGGCTTAAATAGAAAGTATCCTGCATATCTCTTGCAGGGTGATCTGCAGGAGTATTGAGTGCTGTGAAGTTGTAGTAGTCATTCTCTATCTCAGAACCTTCGAAGATCTCGAATCCCATACCTGCAAAGATATCGATAAGAGTCTCTCTCATCTGAGTTACAGGATGAAGATTACCTGGCTTTCTGATCTTAGCAGGCATTGTTACGTCAATCTTCTCTTTCTCATAACGGAGCTTTGCTTCCTGCTCTTTCATCTTCTTATCAAGAGCTTCAAAGCGATCAAGTGCCCATGCCTTAAGGTCGTTTACAGCCTTACCATACTCAGCCTTTGACTCCTTAGGAACATTTTTCATTTCCTTCATAAGAGCGCTGATCTTGCCGGCTTTAGGGTCCATAAAGCTCTTTCTTGCTTCATATACAAGCTTTGAAGTATCAATGCTTCCAATTTTTTCTTCGATCTCGGTGCGAATCGCTTCGATCTGTTTTGTTAAAGCTTCGTTCTCTAACATTTTCATCCTCCATTTCCTTCTAAACACGATCAAAAATATCACTGATATCTTTAATCCCTTGCTCTGACCCATCAGAAAACCAAATGATCTTTAGAAAATCAGAACATAAAAAATCCCTTGTAAATGCTCTACACATCTACAAGGGACGAATCATCTAAATAATCCGCGGTACCACCCGTGTTCCTGCCTATATATAAAGCGGCAGACTCTCAAAACGCTTAACGCGCGCAACGAATCAAACTAATTGGAAACCAGATATAATATCAATCTCAATATATCGTGGTCCGTTCATAAGATCTGCTCCGGTGCGAATGTTCCGATCATGTCTTTACCCCGAAGGACTTTCAGCCGGTGATCCTCCGTCTCTTTCTATCTGATATACAAAATCTTATTAGGGAAAACAAATCTTCTTAGCGATAATCGCTACACCATCTTTGCATTTGTCTTACATTTTAAATACGGTCAAGATAAAAGTCAAGGTAAAATACTCTCAAACCATTTCATAATAAATTACCCGTGATATTCGCCGTTATACTGTATCAAGGTAATATCCTTAACATTATCAAGATTCCTGATCTTCTCTTCAAAGAACATATCGTTATTTCTTACAGATATCTCAATAGCCATCTCTGCTTCCTGATTACGGAAGGTCTTGGACTTAATGCAGTATTTAAGCTTTCCAAGCTCCTGGATTATCTTATCGCCCGTGTCATCGCCCGTGTAATGGACAACTGCCACATATACAGAAAGCCCTGACGATCTTGAATAAAAGATTATGATGACTATAAGCATTATGATGCTTGAGCAGATAGCAAGAAGATACATCTGCGCACCTGCAGTAATACCTGCTGTTATAGCCCAGAACAGATACAGAAGATCAAGAGGATCCTTTATAGCTGTTCTGAAGCGGACGATAGAAAGAGCACCGACCATACCAAGGGAGATAACAACATTGGTGCTGATAGCAAGTGTTACCATACAGGTAAGGACTGTCATACCAACTATTGTCACAGCAAAGCTCTTGGAATAGATAACTCCTGCAAAGAACATCCTGTATACCAAATATATAAAAAGTCCAAGTAAAAGTGCAGCGATAAGTGATACGGCTATCTGCTCAAAATCTGTCTTTGTAAAGTTATCAGAACTAAGGAACGAATTTTTAATTACATCTTTTACGCTCATACAATTCCTCCTGCATCAGATCTTGGTGTTCCTGTTTCTTCGTAGTAGCTAAAACCGTGCAAATAAGCTGTTTTAAGTGCACATATTCCAAATTTAGAGAAGGCGGTGAGGTCTACTGCCCCCGCCGGTATGATATCTTTCACCATCCTTGGCATAAACTCCGTGAACTTAACCTCCATGATGCACTTCCCTGCTTCCATACAGGAAAGCGTCGGGAGATCTTCATCAAAAATATCGTCAGATAGAACTGCTGCCCTTACGTCAGAATCAAAAGTCACCCTCACCGTTCCTTCCGGAAGGATAAAGGGAAGCCTGTCATAATCGACTATGACCCTGGGCTTCATCAGCTTGGTAATACATTCAACATAGAACTCGCGAAGGAGATTATTATCCTTTTTTAGTAAAAAAAGATAATCGTCTTCGATCAGCCTCTGCGCTTCATCCCTTGTTAGAGATGCCGATTCCTTGAAGATATAACGTCCAAACTTCTTCTTCCTCTCAAGCTTAATGGAAGAATCCTGGCAGTTATAGATCCTGATCCTCCACTTTGATCTTTCAAGGATACCTGCTTCTTTGTCGTTATAAGCACTGTTCCAGTAATCATCGAAGTATATGGAACGAATCATGTAGCCCTCTTCACCAGCATGAGGATCAAGCTGCATCATGTGCTTTAACCGAAGCTTAAGCAGATCGCGATCGCTGCATTTGATCAGATATTTAAGTTCATGCCTATATTTATCACTCATAAACTGTTCTCCATCAAAGGATTAACACATAACTTCCACACTCTTCCCAGCTTACTCCTCCACATATGTATCCATTACTACGCTTCCATCAAGATTCAGATAGAAGCTCTTCATACCAAAGTAGTAGTTATCGTTTGCAACATAGAAATCAAAGGCTCCCTGAGAATAACCTGATTCGTTAGTTGCAGTTACACTTACAAAATACTGCCCGCCCGGATCCAATGTTATCTTCTCAGACAGATTAGTCCAAACACCTTGGTAAGTTGCGATAACGTCTTTCATCTCATAATCTCTTGCAACTGTGACAGTGTAGGTTATATTCTCAGAATCAAAGTCGTATGAAGGATCCCATGCCAACGAAATTGTTCCATTTTCATAAGTGATATCACTCATATAAAATGGCTGCGGCTTTTCAAGTGAATTCAGATACTCCTGATAATAGTACTGTGGCTCATAAGGAAGTGCTGCGATAATCTCATCATACTGCTGACTTGTAATGGGCGAATATAGAGCATCTCTTCCCGAGAATACGTAAGGCTTTACAACCTTGCTGTAGCCTTGGATCATGCTACTGATCCTCTCAGGCGTAAGATATGCAAGTTCATCTTGTATAGCTACGTCCAGCGCTTCTCTGAACTTCTCAGATTTAAGGCATCTTTGGAAGAGGATGTTACCCCAATAGTTACTTACACCCATCTGCCAACCACCAAAATCCACCAGACCTCTCAGATCATTTTCCGTAGCCATGAAGCTTCCATCATTATCCCAGGAGAGAATGTACCAGGTATCAGCATTAACAGGACTGTAGAGATAGAAGTTACGGCTGGAGGTATCAACGTTACCCGTCAGGATGTGAAAAGCCATCCAGTAGGTCAGATTTTCCATATTAAAATGTTCATCTATTACAGTTTCTATAGGGATCGAATAATCATTAACATCCTGGATCATCTCAAGCAGCTTTCTATTATCATTACTACCCTTGATCTCCATATATTCTTCAAACGCATCCAGATCAAAATCAGGGTCATTCACAAGCTTCATTTCATCATACATATAGAACTCAAAGAAATTGATCTTGTATAGATAGCCGTTTTTATTAAGGCCATGGGCTTTAAGAGCAGTCTTATTGAGCTGCTCTACCTGGGTATAAAGGCCATAATCTTCAAATCCATCATCTGACCCGTCGGTTAAGTCATTAACATACAGATGCACGAACTGAGTACGAAGACTCATCATCTGATCAATACCAGTCATAAGGTCAAAGCAAAGCTTATTCCTGAACCTGATTCCATCCTGTTCATGTTTGTTCAAGGCTATTGTGGTCTGACCTCTAAAAGATCCTTTATTGTCCTTAATCTCAATCTTATAGTTCTTTTGTCTATATCTTGTTGAAGTCTGACCTCTTATATTAACCGTAGCATTGGGCGCAGTCTCGCCATATCCAAGCTCGCCAAATACAGGCCCATTCTCATCTCCAACCTGCAAAAGTCCTGCCACCTTGTATCTGTCAACTCCCATATCCTGATAGTCAAATGCGCTGATCCTGTTGATCTCTTCCCAGGTATGATCAGTTCCTTCAAGGGCATTGCCCGGCCTTACCGTAAGATACATGGTTATGACATCATAAGGATCATCATTCATGTACAGAGCATAGTTGTCGGTTATATTCTCAGCAAATACATCCTCTGTGGCAAAAGAGACATCTTCCACCTGGGAAGGTGTCTTTTTTTGCTGCTCAAGTTCTTCCATTGCTGCATCATAGCTTGACTGGAAGATACTGATACATATAAGCGCAAGAATCAAAACTGACATTGATACAAAACGGCTGATCTTCATAATCCTTTAGCCTCCTGTTTGTTATCATCAAGCACAACCTTAGCCTTACCAGGTGCTTCATGTTTTTCAAAGAATCTGTTCAGATCTTCTCCAAGGAAGGTAAAAACACTTCTCGTCTCCTTGCGGACCATAGGCTGAGATGCAAGGATGTGATAAGGAATATTTTGCAAAAAATCGTAAAGCCGCAGGATGCAGTATATAAGATAAGCCATACATCCAATGGCAAAAGCAAAGCCATAATATCTGACGTCAAAATTTAAAGACATAATTGAACCAATAGTCGTGACACCTGCGAATATGATCGTAGCTATGGCAGAACCCTCATAATCAGTAAAATACATAAGGATCAGCATGATCACATTTCCAATTGCATACACACCATACCCTACGCACAAGATCCTGAAGTAGCCGTCCATAGTATCATCAAAACCAAGGGGCAGCTTGTTAAGAAGAGTCATACCAACTGACAGCATCAAGGCTGTTGCATAGAACTGCCTTCTGGCGGTATATACAAGCTCATGAAGGAGAACTTCCTTCATCTCCTTTTCTGCGACCTGTATCTCTCCGATCGAACCTTTACCATTAAAAAGGTCATAATACTTTCGGTATTTAGGATAAAAGTGAACCTCAACCGAAGCCACAAAATTGATGTTGGTAATAAGAATAGTCATAAAGGCAAAAAGGGCAGGGATATCATGCTGCGGAGCGCCGTAGTACTGCCCCTGAATATGGATGCCTATCTTTGAAAACCACGCAATAACAAGATGTGAATAAAGGCCGATACTGGAAAAAAGACCTATGACAACAAGTGACTTATATTCGTCGATCCAGTGAAGGAAGTCAAAATATGCCTTGCCCTTTGCAGGAAAATACTGATACAAAAGATATACGTCAACGCACATCATGACGCCATATCCTATGCAGACAAATACCAGTAAAAGTTCGATAGATACACCAATTAAAAGGCATGCCATATAGGCTCCGCCAAGAGATACTATGATGGATACAACATATCCAATAAGTATACCCTTGTAATTTTTGATGGCTGTAAGATAGTTCATCATCATCCATACGCTTAAAAGCTCAGCCAGCATAACAAGATTCAAAAGCATCCTTACTAGTCCAACCCCTGTCGTGATCTGGATGATCCCATAGATAAGACATCCAATTGGAAGAATTATAAAAAGTACACCGGAAAGCGATCCTACAACCTCATCCTCTCTTTCCTGATAAAGCATATCTGAAATGTATCTTGTAACAACCATTCCAAGAACACCTGTAACTAGAAGCGATATAAGAAGGTTATAGGTGATCATGCTGGTCAAAAGCTGCCTGCTGAGTTCATCAAGACCAAAATAATTGCTTATGATACCGATTCCCATGAGGTAAAAAATACCAAGCAGCATAGGACCTGCAGTGATCATGCCAGTGTAGCCGTAGGCACGAAGAACTCCAAGTACGCCGGTAGCTTTAAACAGTTTTTTAAGCTCAAAACCAATTCCAGCCATATATTACCTTTCAGAAAAACATAGTTTTAATACAATAAGTATCCATCATGTTTTCACAAAACACTCTTATATAGATCGTTGTATCGCTCGACCATCACTTCCTGGCGATAGTATGCATCTACTCTTCTCTGGCCTGCTTCGCCCATCTTCTCACGCTCTTTCCTTGACTTGCACATCTTGTCCATAGCGTGGGCTATTCCTTCTCTGTGCATAGGAGGAGCCAGGATTCCTGCAACACCAAACTGGTCACCGTCCGTTCCTTCAAGCAGATCCCTACAGCATCCAACGTCAGTCGTAACGCAGGGCCTTCTAGCCGCCATCGACTCAAGAACCGACAGAGGCTGGCCTTCAGAGATAGATGTTAAAATTGTAAAATCTATTTTTTTCATATACTCAAGGATATTGACCTGGCCTGTAAAAAGAATGTCATCTTTAAGCCCAAGGGTATCCACGAGATTCAGACACTCTTCGTAGTATTCGTCTTCATCAACGCCGCCAAGGATGTGGAGTCTGACATCTGATCTTTTACTTCTAAGCTCATGGAAAGCGTAGATCAAACTCTTAATATCCTTGATCTGAGCGATCCTGACAACGGCAGCTATATCGATCATGCCGTCATCAGCTTTGAGCGGGATATTGCAAAAGTTCTCATAACGGATTCCATTTGGTATCACAGTGCACTTTGAAGGGTCAGCTCCAAGCTCTATCTGAGTCTTCATAGCCCTTTCAAAAAGAGATGAGATCTTATCTGCCCTTGTGTAGATAGCATCCGACAGCATATAGAAGAACTTGATCCACTGCCTCTTAAAAGCAGGCTGAACCCACTGGGCTCTTATGATCTCTTCTTCCCTTTCACGGGAATAAATGCCATGTTCTGCAAGCAGAACCGGTTTACCCGTTTTGTATCCGCCAGTAACAGCAAGGATCCCTGCATATCCCGTACAGATAGTGTGATACAGATCAGCCTTGGGCACGTCCTGCATCATCATGTAAAGGACAGGAAGAAGCATTGACCTCATTGTATGGAAGGTGCTTGCAAAGGGCACATATGGGTACTTTTCATCGCAGAGCTTTTTGAGGACATCAAGGAATTCCTTACTCATAAGAAAGCTCGAAGGATTCACATGCTTATCCTGGAAAAGACGTAGCAAAACTTCCCAGTTTGGACGCTCGCAGTCAAGGAACTGCTCTAGAGCTTCTTTTTCCTCATCATTAAGAGGCGGGAGTTTCTTCTTGTCTGGTTTGATTCTCAGTGCATCGTCCAAAAATACTTCTTTGATCTCAACAACATTTTCAGGAAGTTCGTAGTAGTATTTGCCCTTGTCATGAGCGCGCGGACCTATAACCCAGAGCACGAACTCGTACTCTTTCATCGCATTTATCATCTGATGTGTCCATGACGATACGCCGCCATGTGTGTAAGGGTAGCTACCCTCAAGTATCAGACAGATTCTCACAATAACTTCCCTTCCATAGAGCAGGTAACAGACCAGGATCTGATCTGTTACAGCTTTATAAATAAGCTAGCCTCATTGTTTATATCTTATCTTGACCGTTTCGTTTTCTATCTCCAAAAGATACAGATCACCCTTAAGATGGGTAAGGGTCCCGCCTGTTACATCGCCAAGCTCTCCCCTGTTAACTCTGACTATGCAATAGGCTGTGTCGATAAGTCCCTGAGTCTTTATGGTTATACTGTCATCTTTTTGCTCAATATCCAAAACAATGTTTGAAAATCTCTGAACAGCCCCGGCCATTCCGCTTCCTGTAAGGTGCCTCATAGGAGGAACTGATACATTGAGCCAGTTCATATACTCTTCTACAGTCGCCTTTATGGATTTCCAGCCAAGTTCTGCACCTCTGTCTTCGTCCAAAAGGTCGTCAGGATGCATGAAGTGGGATGCTACAAGGTGGAAATTAAGCTCCGAAAAAGCTGCAAGCCTCATGTAGTTATCCTTGACGCCGCCTGATACTATTCTTGGCGTATTGATCATGCCGCTTTCATCAACGTCAAATTCCTGAACGAAGGTGTCGCCCTGAGGCAGGTATATCGATGCGATAGTTGTGATATTTGGGTATTCCTCATCAATGATCTCTCTGCCTTCTTCTGATATGACATTGGACGGCGGCACATAAACCTGAATATGAGTATTTGGAAAAAGACCTGCCGAAAATTCTGTAACCTCTGTAAGAGCATCTCTTATCTTGTCATTACTCTCCCAAAGGTTATATCCAAGCTCCACTTCATATACAAAATCCTGATTACAAAGGGGCTGATGGTTGTAGCCATGAATGCCAAGTTCACCACCTGAATTAAGGAGCATATTGCCATAGTAATAATAATCAGCCACATCAGTGTTGGATTTAAGCTCGCCGCTAACCTGATCTTCGTAAGTTTCAATGATAAGGCCTGTATACTTAAAGTCATACTTTGAACCAAGGGCCAGTAGCTCAGGCCACCAGACATTGGTATAAAACTCAGCTATATCCATTCCATAGTCGCGTCTTATGTAAGTGCCATCACCCTTTGGAACAGGGGATGGGAAGTCGTCAAGATAGAAAGTTGCACCGTTAATGACAGGATATATGCATACATCATCAAGAAGGGTAAATGCACTGCTGTAGATACCTCTGTATGCCTTTTCACAGTATCCAAAGTTACATACTACAAAGTACCCTTCGCCATACTTTCTTCGCCAGATAAGTGGCGTAGTCCCGCAGTCTGCAAAGACTTCGCTCTTAGAATCAACGTTGACCTGCATGGATGAATTATAATAATCAACCAGTGAAAAAGGCACGTGGGTTGATCCAAGCATAAAGTCATCTTTTGGGTTAAAGAGATCGACCTCAGCAAAGCTGTAACTGTTATCAGTTATCCCAAGTTTACTGGCGATAATATCAAGGGTATCTTCTCTTTCAAGTGGAAGCCAGAAAAGAAGCTTACCGCCATCTTCTACAAAATCAGTATAGTCAAGGATCTTTTCACCAAATGAAGTCAGATGCCTTATACCTATGACGATCTTGTCATATCCAAAAGGATCAGGAATACCTTGTGCTACATCCGCTACCTCATACGGGATCCTCATGTCTATAAGTATCTGCTCAAGATTTTTTCTTGCATTAACTGCATTTTGATCACTTGAATCTGTTATGAAAAGGCATTTTCTGGAACCTGACGATTCCTTGTAATGAGTTATTTTGTCATTTTCAACTATGAGGGAATTACCCTCTGATGCCTTGTAAGGGATCCCTGCTCTTTCTATAAGAAGGATTATTACGATGGCTGCAAAGCCTACCATTATTCTAAGCAGGATAAAAATGTTCTTCTTCATGCCTGTACTCCCTCCTCTTTAGTGCCATTCCAGAAGGAAAGAAGTCTTCTAAGCTCAACTGATTTATAGATATCTTTTCTTTCGTATTCTTTTATAAGCTTTGATAGCTGTGCGCCCTGACGGGTCTCGTAGTAGTAACGAACGCGAAGCGTAAAGGCAGCTTCATCCTGGGGATATTTATCAAAAAGATATGTGGTAAGTTCATCTGCAAGTCCAAACTGCCCAGAATCCATGTAGCTGTCTGCAAGTTCCATATAGCGCTCTTTGGTAGGACGTATCCTTACAAGCTGTCTTAGAAGCTGCTGATAGGTAGTTGTCTGAATATCAAGAAGCTGACCTGTGCAAAGACCGCTCCTTATGTAGTTAGCAAGATAATCTGCATATCCGCTTATAAGAACTTCATTATTAGGATCATTTGCATACTGGGTGGCATACTGCTGAAGACGAAGTTCGTATTCCTTGGAAAACTCCGCCATAGCTGTTGTTGCATAGTGAACTACTTCTACGTCATCGTTAAGACGGGCCTTACTTATGGCGTCCACATACTGGTGATTGTTTTCCATAAGGACGTCCAGCATGACAGACCTTCTGGTAGCAGGGTCGTCAAGGATAAGGGCATCTTCAAGAGGAATGTCATTGGCTGATTCTATAGATCTTGAAGGCTCTTCTTCATCACTTATCTGGGATGCTTTCATGTTTTCAAGCTCTGCGTATTTGGAGCCAGCCTTGCCGCTTACATAATAGGAGTGGATTATAAGAGCGCACAAAGGCCCAAAGACAGGCACCCAGAGGACGACTGCCAGGAAAGGAAGAGGCATCTTTATGAAATTAAGGACTGCCAGTATACCCATTGCTATAACAACAAGAAGGTGTACCAGAATGAATAAAATAAGGACCACGAAATGACCTTCCCTTCTATTCTTCCTTACTTTCTATTTGCTTACTTTATTTTGACTTAACTTTATTTTGGCCTAACTTTAATTTGGCTTAACTTTCTTTTTTCTTACTTTCTTCTTTCTTACTCTCTATCTCTTTGGTTCCATCTATTGGATACATATCTTCGATCTTCTCGCACTTAAGGCCGGCTTTATCAAATCTTCCAAGGATGATCTCTTCACCCTTTTCATCAACATGAGTTGCGAGAATGTAGATATTGCCGTCATTACCAAGACATACAGAATCGTTGTATCTGGTCTTGCCGCGAAGGAGTTCTTCCCATTCGTTAGCACTCTTGCCCTGGCCGTCCAGTTTGAACAGTCTGAAGTCTGTGATCTCGTTATCTGACATGTCACGCTGTATCTTAAGCTGCATACGGAAGTAGTCTTCGTACATGATTCCGCCGCCGTTGTAGAATTCGCGCTGTCTTACTGCGCTCTGATACTGCCAAGCCTTAACAATGAAGTTTTCAAGAAGTCCCGCAAGAACCCTGATAAGGTTAGCGTAGTAAGCGCTCATCTGTGAAAAGGCGACGTTGTAAATTGCTATAAGAACCGTTACATGATCATCAGAGAGAACGCCTGCAACGTAGCAGGGCTGCCCTTCCTGAGGCTCTTTATTGATCCATAGCTCTCCTTTTAACAGAGTATCTATGATATCGGTATACTCAGAAAGATCCAGTGATTTCTTGATACGCTTTGAAAGGCTTGCAGATGCAACTTCAAGTCTTGCAAATCTTGCAGCTGAATCGTAGATCGTATAAATAGCTACAGAATGATTATCAAGAATATCCTCAATAACAGGAATTGACTCAGCAAAGATAAGCTCTGATCTTGACTGATTAAGCTTGGTTACAACGTCAAAGATTCGGCCAAAGCCCTGTTTTGACAAAGTAAGATTCTGTTTATATTCATTCTTGTACTGAAGCGCTTCCTGATAGAGATCTGATACAAACTCGTTTTCAGTCTCAAGCTTCTTGTTCTCATCACGCACAAAGCCCGCTTCATCCTCTTTTCTCTGACGGGTATAACCACAGATGGCTGCCGTGATGTAGAAGAGGATAAAGGGAACCCAGTTGCCGGGATCATAAAACAGCATCACCCACTCAGTGCCGTTCCTGTAATAGGCATTGGCAAGGGACAATATCATAAGAGTCGCTGCAAAAAAGCCTGCGGTTGAGCCCCAGATAGTGGACATGATAACTATAAAAAGGAGTCTGTAATCTATAAGTCTGAACTGAACGTTGGACCTTGAGATAGTTACAGCAAGCTCAACGATAAGAGTACCAATACCAAGCTCTGCCAGCATTAAAAGCTTTTGAGGGAGCCTTACCTTAGATCTTATGCGTTCAAAGAAACCTAGCTTATGGTGCTCTTTATCCAAAAATTCTTTATAAAGGCCTGGAACCATATCTGCTGTCTTGTTAAGAGCAAGCCACCCGTAGCGCTCTCTTGCTATCCTCTCTTCAGGGTCGAGGATTGTGTCGGGATGGCCCTGAGCTGAGCTAATATCAGCATCAGGAATAAGACTCTTCACAACGGATATAAGGTCATCCGTGGTCTCGTAGCCTGATGGCAGAAGGTGGATTGATTCGTTAACATCCCGCCAGTCATCAAGGAGTCTGAACATGAAGGTAGAGAAGTCCTCGTGGCTTATGAACATGAGCCTTGAGCCTGCGGGCCTTTCAAGAGTTACAGGGCGTCCTTTTCTCAGATCAGTAAAAAGATTTGTAAAAAAGCCGCCTTTATGAAGATGCCCGACTATTCCAGGGCAATAGATGATCTTAAGAGTGAAATTGTAAGTATCGCGGTAATACTCAAGGAGCTTTATGATGCTATCAAGAATAATACCTTTTTCACTGTTTTCCTCTTCTTCAGACAGGTATGGAGCTATGAAGATGAACTGACGGAGCTTAACCTGCTTGGTAAGGGCCAAAATGGCATTAAGCCTGTAGATCTCATCTGTTGGAGTAAATCCAGGCTCAGTATAGCGCGACAAAAAGATAACCCTTTCAAAACCATATGTCAGAAAGAGCCTTGTGAACTTGTCATCAAGCGGGGAAATGGGAATCCACCTGATATGGCCTTCTTTTCTGGGTGTAACAGAAGGATCTGCGATGATAACGGTATTGTCTCCGAATATCTTTCCAATACTTTCATCCGAAATTGCATTAGCATTTCCAGTAAGTAAAGTATCCATAATCTCCCTTTCCACTGCCGTTTCCCTTCATTTAGCAGTGAACATAAGCCTATGGTCAGTATTCTGGTATTCTCTGTTATTTCGGCTGTTTGGGAGGAAATGTTTAGTTTTGGTATAAATAGAAAAAGCGGCTAGCACGATTTCTAGCTTGAGATTATCAAAAATGTCTTCCGAAGTTTTTGCACATCTGCTACAATGATAATCGTGGCATGAAAAAGCAGTAGCCACAGGAGGTATCCAAATGATGATGCGAGATAATTACTCGGTGCAGTTTTAATGCTGACAGCAGGTTGTACCGAGGTTAATATCTATTGAAGACTTTTATAATAAAAGGCATATAGAAACAGCTGTCACATACTGCACCGGACAAATAACAGACTATATATTTTTGAATCAGGAAACCCGCAGTAAATGCGCGTTTGTGTATTATTCATTCAAAAAGACATAAACAATTATTTGAACAAGGAGCAGATATGAAAACAGAAAGAATAAGTGAATCAAGAATAAATGAACTGCGAAAAGAGTGGGAAGCTGAGGAAAAGATTGCACATATTCATGGCTGGGATTTCTCTCACATTCATGGCAGATATGACGAGGAGGAAGATCTCCCCTGGGACTACAAGAAGATAATTGATGAGTACCTTCTTCCGGACATGAAGCTGATGGATTATGATACAGGCGGCGGAGAGTTTCTTTTATCTTTGGGACACCCTTATAAGAACACTGCAGCTACTGAAGGTTTTGCGCCTAACGTAGAGCTGTGCAAAGAAACACTTCTTCCCCTTGGAATTGACTTCAAGGAGTGCGCAGATCCCTCTAACATTCCTTTTGCTGATAACTCTTTTGACATATTTATCAACAGGCACGGAAGCTTTGACCCGGTTGAAGCTAGCAGACTCTTAAAAGATGGCGGACTTTTTATTACTCAGCAGGTCGGATCAAGAAATGACAGAGACCTTGTTAAGATGGTCCTTCCGAATACACCTCAGCCTTTTCCGGAACTTGAGTTATCTATTCAGACTAAAAAGTTTGAGGAAGCCAGCTTTGAGATAATCCGCGCCGAGGAAGCCTTCAAACCTATTAAATTCTTTGATATCGGTGCATTTGTATGGTTTGCCCGTATCATCGAGTGGGAGTTCCCGGGATTTTCTGTTGATGCGTGTTTTGATAATCTTCTAAAGATGCAGGAAGCTATTGATAAGGACGGGTTCATAGAAGGAACCATTCACAGATACCTTATCGTTGCACGAAAAAAATGATCAATAAATTTGAGCCGGAGAAAAGTCTCCGGCTCATTTTCATCTCTTGTATCATATCAACTATCTGTGGGCACTTTCAGATTACTTACGTCAACCATATCAACTATATTTTTTTCTTTAGGTCGCTCCATAAATCCTATCGCATACAAAGGCAGTGTACTAAAGCCCTCTCCGCTTCCAACATTTGTATCAGCAAACTTGATCGCAGGATGTACTCCAAATCTCGTTGGCTTTGAAATTACAAATTTCATACTGGTAGCTCTGTTGTTACTCGCTTTACATTCAACAATTACAGCCTCGCCGTCCTTCTCAAACAAAAAATCCAATTCAGGCGATCCCGTTGGATCATGAAAATAGTATAATTTCATGCCACTTGTAGCAAAAGCTGAAGCAACCATATTTTCAGCTATTGCGCCTTTATAAGAACTGATATCTCCACTTAGTATCTTCTGAGGGACTTCATCTCCAAGCTGAGAGATCAAGAGTCCAGTATCAATGTAGAACACCTTGAATTCAGAAGAAATCTTGGCTCCTTCAAGAGGAAACGCTATCTCCTTAGTGTTATAAGATTTTATAACGATTCCGACATCTTCCAGATATTGCAATCCATCTGCCTTTTCCGGAGAATTGCCTCTAACGTTTACAAGGCTGTATTTGAACTTTTTGTATTCCTTAGATAACTGTGTCGGCAAAGAATCAAGGCAAGCCTCAGCCCTTAGTTTTAATACTTCATTGACCTTATCATTACCACCCGCATCCTTATATCTGCCAAAGTCATCCTTAATAGAATTGATGATCCTTTGCTGAATCTTTCGCACAGCATTAAGATCATGTGTTTCAAAAAATGCATTACAGGCTTCCGGCATACCACCAACAATAAGATACTGTAAATACAAGGAACGCATGCTCTCATGGATTGTCTTTTCTATAGCTTTATGTTCCTTTAAAGACTTATTCACATACTCAATGACATCGTTATTTAATCCGGTATTTTCTATAAATTCTCTGAAGGTCAGAGGATACATAGTAATCTGATCTTCATACCCTACCGGCACACCTCTTTTGTATGGCTCTCTAAATCCCTTGACTCCCAGGAAACTTCCGGTAGCAATTACATCATACCTTCCATCAAGATCCCAGTATTTCAGAGAACTTCTGGCATTAGGGCAGTCCTGTATCTCGTCAAAAACAATCAGAGTCTTACCTGGTATAAACCGAGCCTTTTTGTTGACAGCAGAAATAGACATAACCATCTGATCTACATCAAAATCGCCATCAAAAGCCTTATGAATAGTCTTATCAGCTCTTAAGTCTACATATACACAGCTTTCATAAAACTCTTCACCAAATTTTCTAACTATATACGTTTTACCAATCTGTCGTAGGCCTTTAATAACCATAGGATGATGCTTTTTTTCTTTCCAGGCTATTAGATCGTTCCAAATACTTCTTTTAAGCATAGTGTAAACCTCTCATTCTAAAACCATTATACACTTGTTTTGACATTTTTCAAAGGTAAACGAGGTATGTTTTTGACATTTTTCAAATGTAAACAAGGCACATTTTTGATATTTTTAGGAGGTAATTCGGGCACAACTTCGACATTTTTAAGAGGTAAAACAGGTCTCATTGAACTCTGTTTGGATAATTCCAGATAAACCTGATCCGGTAAAATTATTTTCCCGCCATATAATACTTCCAGAATATTAGTATCATTGATCCATAAAAAGGCAGACAAACAATCCGTGTCAAAAAAATAATCATTAGTCATTCAGATCAGGCTCCTCCTCATCCAGGTTATATACAATATCAGCCCGAAATGAATCTAATAACAGTTCATCCTTCTTGCCATCTGAAATGCGCTCTTCTTCTGAGAGCTTCTCAACCTTTCTAATGTACTCACCTGTTGTAAAATACTGACGATTCTCAGGTAGTGGCATATACAGATCTTTACTATAGCCAAGTTTTGAAGCTTCTCGGGATACTGTGATTCCCTGATATTTAGATGCATCTTTTTCTGTCAACAGCCCATCCGTCTGCAGGCGTAGCATCATTGCCATATGACTTATCTGAAAAAACTGTTCTGCTTCTATTATGTTTTTCAGATCCCATGTCTTAAATCTCTCAGCATACTGAAGGAGGGCATCGTATGGCATCAATAGATAACTTGCAAACTGATCAGCCTCTTTTTCTGAATCAGATTTATTGCCAGAAAAACTCATGCCACATATTACTCTGTCCATCTTATCTTCATACAAAATGTGATAAAGCTCATGAGCCATTGTAAATCTCTGTCTGCCATTCGATGACCTTGAGTTAATGCATATAACTACATCCTCGCCAACACGAGTACACATTCCACTTATTCTCTCAGATAAGGGGTAGCGAACGACCGTTATCTTCTTGTCTGTCCACCCATTTACAAGTGCAAAGATATCAATTGGAGAATATCCGTCTTCACCAAGCTGCCTTCTGGTCCGAAGTGCCAGTGAATTTAATTCCTGATGTGACTTCATATCAATTATCCCCCAACAATTCATTCATATATCTCAGATTCATAGCAATTTTATTGATAGCAGCTATGCTCTCAAGATCTTCAGCCTGAATTCCGGCAGAGCGAAAAGCAAAATTCAAAGGGATATAATTGTCGCTTTCCCCCATAAGATATTCTTCTGAACAACCAAAAAGACTGCATAACTTATCTATCATAGTCACAGTATAGTTCCTGGTTCCGTTCTCAAGCTTAGTGATCATAGTCTGATCAACATCCAAAAACTGAGCCAACTGCTCCTGTGTTATTTTGCTTTCTTTACGAAGTGCTTTAAGCCTTTCATTCATTTTATTCTCAGACATAACGATTCTCCTACAACAAAACTCTTATGTATCAATTTAAGTATAACATCTCCTGTCATATTTTTGAATTACTTTTTTTAAAAAAATATGACAGGATACAAATCCCATTTTTGTGCGAAAAAAGAGCAACCCACACAACGGGTTGCTCCTTTTAGTTTCCAAGTTTAGTTAAGTCCGTGAAGCTTGCCAACCTTTTCAAAAAGGTCATTGCCATCAAGATTCAGGATTCTGTGGAATGCTCCGAACTCATCAAGTGTAAGCTCGTAATCTCCACGATAGAAATTCTCAACCGTCTCTGCTGTCATCTCCACGCCGTATTTTGAAAGTACCTCAACTACCTTCCCTGCTGTATCAAGTCCGATGCTGTCACAGTAACCTTTGATCACGATACCAAGATCTCCCATACCGTTAACTTTGGTCTGTGCTACTCTCTGCTCTTTAGTTTCAATTGTTGTCGACATCCTTATTCCCCCTTTTCATCCTTGGAAAAAATAACCCGATAATCCAAAACATTTTCGAATTATCACCACAATTTCATGCCTATTATAACTATTAACCGTATAGATTGCCACTCTTAAATTATCGTATTTTTGTATTTTCAGCGGGTTATCATGATATTGTTTCCAGAACAGCGTATATCAGCGGGGTTGATAAAACAAAAATTTTTCAAGTTTCTGTTTTCCACAAAAAAGTCCCAGGATGCGGTTTATTACCGTATCCTGGGGCTTTTTTCAGTTATGTCTCTTTGTCCTAAGTTTATTTAATCAAGATCATACAGTTCCTGTCTAAGAAGTGCCATGGAGTCTGTACTGTAAACAGTTGATGTTACGCCGTTTACCGTACCTGTGAGGGCTGAATGGACGTAAATATCCAAAGTGTCCGTATCGCCCATTACCACTCCGCTTCCATTATTGTACAGATCATATATTGGAACATCCACTTCCAGATAGTACGTTACAAACGCATTAGAAGCATTTGATCCAAGATCTCCTGTGTAAATTATGTAATATCCTCCACTGGATGTCAGTAGGGTCTTACTCTCAAAGACGCCATCACCATTAGCATCTACGCACAGATAGGTAGGATACGGGCTTGCAGGAACATTGGCCGTACTGTAAGAAGCGCCGTAAGTTCCATTAGTGGACGTACCCGTCTCAGGATCATAGTTGTACTGCTGACTTCTCTTACCAAAGCTGTAATTAACTTTGATCTCACTAGTCTTAATACCAACGTTAAGGTCAGTGAGTGTGTAGTATACAGGATAGTATGCGCCTACATTGACAGCATCAACCACTTCACCTTCAGCATTTATGCCAGTATTGACGGTTCCGCTTGTAACCTTTTCAGGATCATTTACATACATCTCCTGAGCATAGGCATCATATGGGATCTTATCCGTCGTAAGCTCTTTTGCAAACTCATCATCAGTAATAGATATACTTGCTGCCTTAACA
>CAMVNV010000071.1 GCA_947168935.1 uncultured Butyrivibrio sp.
GGTTTTGGCTTTTATAGCATGATGCTCACATCAACACTGATCGGGATCATATTTATGGTTATCTATAAAGAAAGAACCTGGTGTTCATTCTGCCCTATGGGAACAATGACTCAGGGTATATGTAAAATCAAGGCAAAGAAAGGTAAGGAGAGCAATGACAATAAGTGAAAGAGCCGAAAAGGCAGTAGAATTAAAGAATTCAGGTAAGTATAACTGTGCACAGTCAGTAACAGCTGCACTGGCAGATCAGACAAGCCTGTCTGAGGAACAGCTTAAGCAGGTTTCAGCAGGTTTTTGTGCAGGCATGGGCAATCTTGAAGCAACCTGCGGCGCTTTGATCGGTGCTGGAATGATTGCAGGCTTAAAGACAGAGGGTAAGGGTACCCTTGCAATGACCAAACAGATTCAGGAAGAGTTTGGAAGAAGATGTAAGGCTATCAAATGCAAGGATCTTAAAACTGTTACAGATGGTAAGCCTTTATGTCCTTGTGAAGAGTGCGTTAGAAATGCAGTTATGATCTATGGCGAAGTTATGGGGTTAAATTAAGCTCATGAATAAAATCCGCTTTTATGATCTATTCTTTTTGGACCATGGAGTATCTACCTGAAAAGTACTATGGATGTTATTGGTGGGATTAAAGAAAAATAATTCTATGCACAATTCACTTGATTATTTGTAATAAAAGTAATAAAGTTTTACAAAAGGCGAAGACGTCTGCTGATTATCCGGCAGGCGTCTTTTTTTATACACAACATAAGCGTATTAAAACGGGAAAGGCGGCCGAATGAGAAAACTTGAGACCAATGACTGGATAATCCTAAACAACATGATATATAAAATCTATACTACTGAGAATTTCAACGAGATGCGTCAGGAACTATTGGAAGGACTTAAGATGATCGTTGATTATGACAGTGCAGATTTCTATATGGCTTCTGCTCAGGAAGGTAAGCTTCTATGTAATCCCGTAACCTATAACTGTGATGTGGATCTTTCTGAAGAGTACGAGGATATAGACTACAGCCGCGGGATCGTGGCAAGTGGCAAGACTCTGATATACCGCGAGACAGATATTATCTCTGATGAAGCAAGGGTAGAGACTGACTATTACAAGAAGGTCTATAAGCCCAATAACTGGCATTATGCTCTGCAGATGGTCATAGCAAGAAATAAGAAATTTCTTGGAGCCATAACCTTTTATCGTACTATAGGAAAAGAGAATTTCCATTACGATGATATCTTTGTCCTTGATATGTTAAAAGAACATCTGGCTTTTAGATTGGAACAGTACACGAAGTTTAATGACACTGGGATGAGTAAACATACGGTATCAGAAGCTATCGTCAAATTCGATCTTACAAAGCGTGAAGGAGAGATCTTAAAACTCCTTATGGAGGGAAAAGACAGTAGCCTGATTTGCCAGGAAATAGTTATAACTACTAATACGCTTAAAAAACATATATTAAATATATATCGAAAACTCGGGATCAACAGCAGGGTTCAGCTTTTTAAGCTAGTAAAGGAATATGAGTAACTGCTTACTGACCCGAAAGTGGGCTAAATACTACTTTAGTGTAATAAAGATGGTCAAAAATGTGAATTGATACCATGTTACTTTTGGATTATATTTTCTATCAAACAAATACTGACAAAAGACATATCAAAAAAATATCAAAAACCAAGCAGAGGGGCTTATCCATACGGATAAGCCCCTTTGTGATCATAAGGGAGGATACAAAGATGAAAGAATTGATAATCGTAATAAGACCGGAAAAGCTTGAAGAAATAAAGCAGATACTTGATGAGATTAATTGCGGCGGTATGACCCTCTCTACCGTTATGGGGTGTGGTACACAAAAAGGAATCACTACAGAGGAAGGCACTGTAAATGAGTTTAAGGGATTTAAAACAACCATAAATCTTCTTCCTAAGGTGAAGGTGGAAGTTGTTGTTGAAGATTCTGCAGTTGAGGGAATCATCGCCAAGGTGCGTGATACCTGTGCTACAGAGCATGTAGGCGATGGTAAGATCTTTATCAAAAACGTTGAAGATGTTGTAAGAATTCGTACCGGTGAGCGTGGAACAAAGGCATTATAAGTACCGAGGTGATTGTATGGGTAAAATCGTAGAAATTGAAGGTGTAAATAAAATATACGGTTCCAACAAAGTGGTACGAGATCTTAATCTAACAGTGGATGAAGGAGAATTCCTTACATTACTTGGATCATCAGGATGCGGCAAAACAACAACACTACGAATGATCGCAGGATTTGAGGAACCAACTACTGGAACCATAAAAGTTGAAGGGGAAAAGGTTGAAGATAAGGAACCCTTCGAACGTAACGTAAATACTGTATTTCAGTCCTATGCACTGTTTCCGCATATGACGATCTTTAACAATATCGCTTATGGTCTCCGAATGAAAAAGGTACCTAAGGATGAGATCAAAGAGCGGGTTCTTAAGATGATGGAACTGGTTCAACTTGGAGGCTTTGAGAAAAGGTATCCATCACAGCTATCAGGTGGACAGCGTCAGCGAGTAGCAATAGCAAGAGCGCTTATCAATAAACCTAAGGTTCTTTTGCTGGATGAGCCTCTTGGCGCACTGGATCTGAAATTAAGAAAACAGATGCAGCTGGAGCTTAAAAGACTTCAAAAGAAATTAAATATAACATTCATCTATGTCACTCATGATCAGGAAGAAGCTCTTACTATGAGTGATCGCATAGCAGTAATGCATGATGGTGTTATTGATCAGCTTGCAACACCGTCAGAGATATATGAGCATCCAAAAACCAGGTTTGTAGCAACCTTCATAGGAGAGACCAATATATATGACGGATGTATCACGAGGATCAAGGATGGAGTTGCTACTATCACTCTGGAAAACGGAGAGGTATCAGTAAAATGTCCTGAGGATTTCAAGTTACTTGAATATGCAACTATCTCTGTAAGACCTGAGAAGATGAAGTTCTCAAAGGAAAAGGTGGATGGCTTTGGACTTGTGGCGCAGGTTAAGGATTATGTATACGTTGGATCTGTACTTAAATGCATAGTAATACTTCCGAATGGAAATGAACTTCGAATCGAGCGACTTGCCGGTCAGGAGCTCCCGGAGATAGGCAGTAAGTGTTATCCCTACTGGAATGTGGAAGATGCTGTACTGATACACAATGAAAGTCATTACATCTTTGAAGCACTAAACAGCATACAGCTGGCTTAAGGGGGTATTCTTATGGCAGGAAAATCAAAACATGAATTCAGGGCAAATACATTACCGGCCATTATAACAGTAGGCCCCGTTGCGCTGATCATGCTGTTGCTGGTGGCTGCACCACTTATGTATGTAGGGGTAATGAGCTTTTGCTCGATTGATGAATACTACAATGTAACTCATGATCTTACGTTAGGGAATTATGTGAGGCTTGCTAACACAGATTATCTGAAAATATATGTGCAATCATTATTGATAGCTTTTATAACAACTATTCTGTGTATATTGATCGGATACCCTTTTTCATATATCATAGCTCGTTCAAAAAGCAGGTTTAAGCGTATATTCTATATGCTTGTTATTATTCCTTTCTGGACCAATTCACTTATTCGTATCTATGGGTGGAGATCTTTTCTTGGTACAAATGGATGGCTTAATTCCAGTCTTGTATCTCTTGGCATTGTTTCAGAACCAATCGATTTTCTGTACAAGAACGGAACAACCATATTAGGTATGGTTTATTGTCTAATCCCTTTCATGATACTTCCGTTATATACAGCGATCGAGAAACTGGATGGAACTTTGCTGGAAGCATCAGCAGATCTTGGAGCAAAACCTGTATCAACATTTTTTACAGTGATATTACCTCTGACTTCCAGTGGTATTTTCTCGGGAAGCTTAATGGTATTTATTCCTTGTCTGGGATACTTCTTTGTAGCAGATATCCTGGGTGGAGGCAATTCCGATGTTATTGGAAATCTTATTGAGAGACAGTTCCAGAGTGGTAATAACTGGCCGCTGGGAGCAGCTTTATCTATTATCCTCATCATCGTTACTTTAGTTCTCGTAAAGGCATATCAGAAACTTGGCGGTGATATGGATGCATTGGGAGTATAACAGGGGAGAGTATTTATTATGAAAAATAAAGGTTTTCGAGTGATATTTTGCTCCATAGTATACATATTTTTGTTTTTGCCAATTTCAGTTATTGTGGTTAATTCCTTCAACGCAACAACGACCAAGCCTTATATGAGCTGGAAAGGATTTACCCTGGACTGGTACGTAAAGCTGTGGGATAACAGCTCCTTATTAGAAGCGTTTTCAAACACCATGATCATTGCAATTGTAAGTACTGTACTTGCAACGGTGATAGGAACGTTAGGTGCGATTGGCATGTACAGGTACAAGTTTAAAGGTAAAGGGCTGATTGACGGATTACTATATATCCCTGTAGTCATCCCTGAGATTGTTCTTGGTATATCTCTTTTGACTATATTTGCCAATGTGAATATCCCACGAGGTATGTTGACCCTGATCCTGGCACACGTTACCTTTTGTATACCATTTGTTATTTTTAATGTACGAGCAAGACTTTCGGGATATGACAATTCCATTGAGGAAGCATCTCTTGACCTTGGTGCAAACAGGGTACGTACATTTTTTGAAGTGACATTGCCAATTCTTGCTCCTGGTATCTTTGGTGGAGCATTGCTGGCATTTACCTTATCTATTGATGATGTGATCATCAGTTATTTCGTATATGGTCAGACCAAAACATATCCGCTTAAGGTTATGGAGAGTGTTAAGAGTGGTGTTTCTCCTGATGTTAATGCGTTATCAACTATCATTTTGATCGCAACTATACTATTTGTAGTTTTAACTCAGGGAAGTCTATTTAAGAAAAAAGACAGGAGGATATAGGTATGAAAAAGAAAATAGCATTATTACTTACAA
Organism: uncultured Butyrivibrio sp.; assembly: GCA_947168935.1. Lineage (GTDB taxonomy): Bacteria > Bacillota > Clostridia > Lachnospirales > Lachnospiraceae > Butyrivibrio. The sequence continues at coordinate 4,950 of CAMVNV010000071.1, forward strand.
CTATGCTCACAATGAGTCTTATGGCAGGTTGCGGAAGCACCAGTAAAGGAGCAGAAAACGGCGAGGTCAACATATTTGTTTGGACCGAGTATGTATCCGACACAGCCATATCTGATTTTGAAAAGAAGTTTGGCATCAAGGTTAATGTATCAACATATTCATCAAACGAGGACTTGCTTGCAAAACTTAAATCTGAGTCAGAAGGAACCTACGATGTCATTTTACCAAGTGATTACACTGTAGAGTATCTTATTGCTCAGAACAAGCTGGAACCACTGAATAAAGAAGCACTTACAAACTTATCCAACATAGATCCGGCATACCTGGATGAGCCTTTTGATCCGGGCAATGTATATAGTGTGCCCTATGAAGGCGGTGTTGCCTGTATTGCTGTTAATACCAAGAAGGTTGAAAAAGAGATAACTTCTTATGCAGACCTTTTTGATCCAAGTCTTAAAGGACAGATAGTTGTTCTTGATGACTATCGCGCAGTTATTGGTATTACTGAGCGTGCTATGGGGCTTTCAATGAATGAGACAGATCCTGATAAGCTTAAAGAAGTGGAAGAAAAGCTTTTGACTCTGAAGGATAATGTTAAGCTTTACGATTCAGATTCTCCCAAGTCAGCACTCATTTCCGGTGACTGTAGCGTAGGCATGGTCTGGTCAGCAGAAATAGCTCTTGCTATGGATGAAAATCCGGATATCGAAATAGTATACCCAACAGAAGGTTCATACGTATTTCTGGATAACTGGTGCGTTCCAACAGGTGCCAAGAACTATGACAATGCTATGAAGTTTATTGATTATATGCTTTCAGCTGAAGCTGCGAAGACCAATATTGAAGATTTCCCATATCTGTGTCCTAATACAGCAGCACTTGAGATGATGGGAGATGAGTACGTACTTAATAAGGCCAAGAACGTACCGGCTGAAGTAATTGAAAAAGGTGAGTTTCTGACCTATTTAGGAACTGATACCCTGGCAATTTATGATGAAATGTGGACTAAGCTTAAGCAGTAGGAAGGTGACTATGAGTTATCCAAATATAGATTTTTTGTATTTAAACGAAGAAGATATGATCAAGGCAGGAGTACTTGATGCAGGCAGATGCATAAATACTATGAGAGATACCATGAGTCTTTTCGGTAAGCATGATTATCTTCTTGGAGGCCCTAAAGCCAATGAACATGGGCTACAGATGAATTTTCCTCAAAAATCAGATATTGAAGGCTTTCCACTTGATGATGGACCTGACAGGCGATTTATGGCAATGCCGGCGTACCTGGGCGGCCGCTTTCACATAGCCGGTCAGAAATACTATGGATCAAACAGCCATAACTCATCACTTGGTCTTCCGCGCTCAATCCTGACAGTAACATTGTCAGACGTTGATACGGGTGCACCGAAAGCGATAATGTCTGCAAATCTTTTATCTGCCATGCGTACAGGCGCTATGCCTGCCATGGCAGCAACCTATCTTGCCAATGAAGATTCAGAGGTTTTGTCGCTTATTGGACCTGGTGTCATCAACAAATGTGCGCTTATGTGCTATATGGAAGTTCTTCCGAATATCAGGAAGATCAAACTGCGTGGAAGTTCTTCAAGGTCTAAAACGGCCCTTGCCATGAAGAAATTTATTGAAGAAAACTATCCCCAGGTTGAGGAAATAGTCTTGTGCGATAGCCTTGAAGAAGCCTGCCGCGGTGCAGATGTAGTATCTGAAGCAATGTCTGTGACCAAGGAAAATATGGAAGAGTTTCATCTGGAGTGGTTCAAAAAGGGAGCTACTGTTTTTAGCATGGGATCTTTTCTTTATCGAAACTATGAAGACTTTTTGCATACTACTATGGTGGTAGATAATTATGGTATGTATGAGAAGTACTTAAGTAATTTCAAGGCCAGAGGACCTGTAGACGAATTTGGCAATAAAAGGGAATGGGTTATTATGGGAATCCATTTCGTTCATCTTGTGGAGACCTGGGCTGTTACAAGAGATCAAGTGCGTAATCTGAGCGATATCGTTCTTGGAAAAGCACCCGGACGAACAAGTAAGGACGAAATAGTCATGTGCTCCATAGGTGGTATGGCCTTAGAAGATCTGTCCTGGGGTTATGATTGCTACCAGAAGGCCGTAGAAATAGGAGCTGGAACCTGTTTGAATCTCTGGCACGAGCCTTACATGAAATAACCCAAAAGTAGTATATGTGGTACAAACTAAGTAGAATAATGGGAATAAGGAGTAATTGCCTGAGTAGTACTTTCGCAGTATAGTCAGTACAACAAAGCAATGGAGCTTGAAAACAGCTTCCATTGCTTTTTTTCATTAATACGGAGGCGAGAGTATGGAGTATCCAAGAATAGATTTTTTGTACTTATCAGAACAGGATATGATCAAAGCCGGTGTTAAAGACATGCCACGCTGTATCGAAACCATGGAAGAAGTAGTTAAGTGCCTGTCCATGGGAGATTATGTGATGGGAGGAGAGAATCATAATTCTCATGGAAGTCAGGTGTCTTTTCCCAAAGAATCTCCATTTCCAAATATGCCGCTTGATGAAGGGGATGATAGAAGGTTTATGGCGATGCCGGCATACATTGGAGGATCAATTGATCTTATGGGTATGAAGTGGTATGGCAGTAATACCGCGAACAAACAAAAAGGTTTACCACGTTCCATTTTGACTCTAATGCTCAACGATAAAGATACTGGTGCGCCACTGGCACTGATGTCTGCAAATCTCTTAAGTGCGTATCGCACGGGAGCGATTCCGGGAGTTGGAGCTAAATATCTTGCAAGAAAAGACGCTAAGATCTGCAGCATCTGCGGCCCGGGAGTCATGGGCAAAACTTCACTTGCTGCGATCATGGCAATCTGTAAGGACATTATCAAGATCAAGGTCAAGGGTCGAGGGAAGGCCTCGCTGGATAAATTCATTAATTATGTGAAAAAAGAATATCCGCAAGTATCCGAGGTAGAAGCAGTAGATTCTGTGGAAGAATTGGTCAAGGATGCAGACGTTATCTCTTTTGCCAACTCGGGTAATACAGACCCTTCCACTTATCCATTTGTAAAAAAGGAATGGCTTAAGAAAGGTGCTCTTATCATAGGTCTTAGCTGTTTTGACATGGATAGTGATGAGATGAAGGATTGCAGGCTTGTTGTAGACAATACAATGTTATACGAGGCCTGGGCAGAGGAATTTCCTTATCCATCCTTTGGAGCTAACAACATCATAGGATCGAAGTTTACGGACATGATTCATGATGACCTTATCTCAAAAGATGAAATGATCGATCTTGGAGACATCATCAGAGGTAAATGCCCGGGGCGTATAAATGAGGATGACATAGTTATTTTCTCTGTTGGAGGCATGCCAGTTGAAGACGTGGCTTGGGGAAAACAGTGCTATGAAAAGGCCATAGAGCTTGGTATAGGAACCAAACTAAATCTTTGGGAAAAACCGGATCTGGCATAGAAATGGAGGCGACAGTATGGAAGCGAGAATAAGTGAGCATCCAATCCTGGGTGTTATGGAAAAGGGTCAACTGGTTTCTTTTACACTTGATGGAAAGACAGTACAAGGATTTGAGGGAGAACCTATTGCAGCGGCGCTAAAAGCGGCCGGGCTAATGGTGCATCGCTATACGGCTAAAGAACACAAACCAAGAGGAATCTTTTGTGCGATTGGAAGATGTACCGACTGCGTTATGGTAGTCGATGGAGTTCCTAATGTAAGAACGTGTATCACTCCATTACGTGCAGGAATGCAGGTTAAAACGCAGTATGGCGTAAGTGACAGGCAGTTTTAACATAAGTCTATAGAAAAGGGAGATGCGCTATGAAGAGGTTTGATCTAATCATTGTGGGAGCCGGCCCTTCCGGATTATCTGCAGCAATTGAAGCTGCAAAGCGTGGACTTAACGTTGTTGTATTTGATGAAAACGAAAAACCTGGCGGCCAGCTTTTTAAACAGATACATAAATTTTTTGGATCCAAGGAACACAGGGCTAAGGTCAGAGGCTTTGTTATCGGTCAGCAGCTTTTAAAAGAAGCTGACGAGCTTGGAGTAAAGGTTGTTTTAAATGCTACTGTCATAGGCCTTTATCAGGACAAGGAAGTAGTGGTCAGAATCGGTGAAGAGGTGGTGCATTACAAGGCAGATGCCATAGTTATTGCAACAGGAGCTGCCGAAAACATGGTCACCTTTAAGGGTTGGACTCTTCCTGGTGTAATAGGAGCTGGTGCAGCTCAGACCATGATGAATCTGCATGGAGTTAAGCCCGGTAATAAAGTCCTTATGCTTGGATCTGGAAATGTAGGACTTGTAGTTTCTTTTCAGCTTATGCAGTGTGGCTGCGAAGTTGTAGCTTTAGTAGATGCAGCACCAAGGGTTGGAGGTTATGGTGTTCATGCTTCAAAGGTTGCCCGCTGCGGTGTTCCGTTCTATCTATCTCATACTATTGTAGAAGCAGAAGGCGAAGATCACGTTACAGGAGTAACTATTGCAAAGGTTGACGAGAAGTTTAAGTTTATCGAAGGTACAGAGAAGCATTTTGACGTAGATACCATCTGTCTTGCAGTAGGACTGTCTCCTATGAGTCAGCTTCTTAAAATGGCAGGCTGCAAGATGGAGGACAACCCGAAACGAGGTGGCCAGGTTCCGATATGCGATGAATATGGCAGGACTTCTATACCTGGAGTCTTTGTTGCAGGAGATGTCAGCGGTATTGAAGAAGCAAGCTCAGCTATGATCGAAGGCAGAATGGCAGGAGTTGTTGCATCCGAATACCTTGGTTATATCGAGGAAAAAGAACGAGATGAAGAGCTCGAAGGCCTAAGCCATGCTTTAGATGGCCTTCGTCAGGGAATGTTTGCACCTAAGAATCGTGGTAAGCAAATTGAAGAAACTGAGGAAGGTATACCGATATCCACAAATTTATTACAAAAAGGATATGTTTCTGATGCCGAGATCGAGCACTTTCCGGGAGTAACTCATGTAGTAGGTGTTCACCCTGTAATTGAGTGTACTCAGAATATTCCCTGTAACCCATGTCAGGATGCCTGCAAAAAAGGTTGTATATCAATTGGATGTAATATAACTTCTCTTCCAATAGCTGTTCCCGGCAGTAAATGTATAGGCTGTGGCATGTGCGTTGCTTCCTGCTCAGGTCAGGCGATCTTTTTGGTAGATGAAGACTGCGGAGATGGAACAGCAACTGTGACTCTGCCATATGAATTTTTGCCACTGCCTGAAGAAGGAAAGAAAGGAACAGCTCTTGGACGAGATGGAAAGCCTGTTTGTGAAGCGGAAGTAGTAAGTATCAAATCCGCAAAGGCATTTGATAAGACTAATCTTTTGACGATGAGAGTTCCCAAAGAATATGCGATGCAGGCAAGATTCATCAAGTTTGCATAGAGAACAGAAGGAGGTTTGGATATGAACACAGTTAATGATAGATCCAGGGATATAGGTCCTTTTGTTCCTATGGATGATGACGATATGCTTATCTGCAGATGTGAGGAGATTACCAAAGGGGAGATCAGAAGGGCTGTACATGATGGTATGTGGACTCTTACGGAGATAAGGCGCTATCTTCGAACAGGTATGGGCCTTTGTCAGGGTCAGACCTGCAGTCGTCTTGTCAAGGGAATAGTTGCCAGAGAACTGGGAGTTAGCCCTGCAGAATTAGAACCTGCCACCAGTCGCGTACCCATGAGACCAATAGAGATGAGGGTATTCGCCAATGAGATGACAGAAGATAAGGAGGCGGATGCAGTATGAAGAAGACAGCGGAAGTTGTAATTATAGGTGGTGGAATAATCGGATGCGCGACAGCATATTATCTGGCTAAGCTTGGACGAGAAGTTATCGTATTAGAGGGCTCTGACCATATCGGTAATGGTGGATCATCCCGTAATGGTGGCGGCGTACGCCAGTCAGGACGTGATGTAAGAGAGCTTCCTCTCGTAATGTATGGGATCAAGAACCTGTGGCCAACCTTGTCTGAGGAACTTGAAGTAGATTGTGAATATCATCAGGATGGTAACCTCAGACTGGGTAAGACAGAAAAACATAGAGAGATACTTACAAGACTGGCAGATAATGCCAGAGGCGTAGGGCTGGATGTACGTATGATCGATGGGGATGAAGTACGCAGAATCAATCCTTATCTGAGTGATGAAGTCATATGTGCAAGCTGGTGCCCTACAGACGGACATGCTAATCCACTTACAACTACTTTGGGATATTACAAGATGGCAAGACGTATGGGAGTAACTTTCATAACAGGAGAAAAAGTTGTGAGTCTTGGTATTATAAAGGGTCATGTTCGAAAAGTGGTGACAGAGAATAATGTTTATGAAGGCGAGAACGTACTCGTTGCAGCAGGCCTTGATTCCAGAGAGATTCTGACTTCTGTAGGAATAGACATTCCTATGACCAATTCTCTTCTTGAATGCCTTGTAACAGAAGCGCAGCCGCATATGTTTGACCAGATGCTCGGAACTGCTGAGGCAGATTTCTATGGTCATCAGACTAAGCATGGTTCTTTTGTATTTGGAGGATCCTCAGGACTTGAGCGTTATAACAAGGATAATGGAATGGTATCAAATAGCTCCAAGACGGCTCCTTGCATCTGCCGCGGTATCATGAAGTATTTCCCTGATCTTGCAGATGCAAAGATTGTACGTACCTGGGCAGGGTGGATGGATGCATCTTCAGATGGAGTACCTTCCATAGGTGCTGTAGATGAGCTACCGGGACTTTATGTTGCTTGTGCCTTCAATGGACATGGATTTGGTATAGCGCCTGCAGTTGGACATCAGCTGGCTCAGCTTATTACTACAGGTAGTACAGAGATTAGCCTTCATGAGCTCAGGTATGACAGATACAAGGCGAAGATATAAATTGCGGAGGAAGGCCATGAATAATTTTACCTTTAATATTCCAACAGACATTCGCTTTGGAAAAGGACAGATTGAATGTCTGTCACAGGAATTAGAAAAATATGGAAAAAGAGTGCTTCTGGTTTATGGCGGTGGAAGCATTAAGAAAAATGGTATATATGATCAGGTCATGGAACAGCTTAAAGACTTTGATGTCTGGGAATTATCCGGAATCACACCAAATCCCAGAGTATCCAAAGTCAGAGAAGGATCACTGTTATGTAAAAAGCATAAAGTTGATGTGATCCTGGCTGTTGGAGGAGGCAGTACTATAGACGCTACCAAGCATATAGCAGCTGCGGCTTGTTATGAAGGAGACCCCTGGGAACTTGTTTTAGACAAGACAAAAGTGCTAAAAGCTCTTCCTTTTGCAGTTGTATTAACTATATGTGCCACAGGATCAGAGATGAACTGCGGAGCGGTAATTACCAATGAAGAAACTAATGAAAAGCTTGAGCTTAATACTCCTTTGTTGTATCCGCGCTTGTCCATATGCGATCCAACGTATCTGTATACCCTTCCCAAAAGCCAGACTGCTGCAGGTACAGTTGATATTCTTTCCCATGTTATGGAGCAGTATTTCCAGCCTAATGATGAAGCTTATATTACTGATGTTATGAGTGAAGCTGTAATGAAGACGGTTGTAACCTACGGACCAATTGCCATGGAAGATAGTGATAATTATGAGGCAAGGTCCAACCTGATGTGGGCAAGTACAATTGCTCTCAATCATCTGCTTACTGTAGGTAAAGGAGGAGCATGGTCTGTGCATCCTATAGAGCATGTGGTAAGCGGCTTATACGATATAACACATGGCTTTGGACTTGCAATTCTGACTCCTGCCTGGATGGAGCATATTTTAAATGAAGATACCAAAAAGCGATTTGCAAGATTCGCAAGAACGGTCTTTGGCGTAGTAAATGAAGATGATATGATCGCTGCTAAGGCGGGTATAGTGGCAATTCGTGAATTTTTTAAAGAGTTGGGAATGCCAGAAACTTTATCAGAGGTTGGGATAGATGACAGTAAACTGATGTGGATGTCTAAAGAAGCAGTACGTACCAGCGGCATATCTACAAGAGCTTATGTGAAGCTGGATGAGGAAAATGTGTATGAGATTTTAAAGAAAAGTATGTAAGCATGTACTATTAAATAAACAAATAGAAAGCCCTTCGACTAAATGTATGATCAAGTAATAGAATTCATACGAAAGTCGAAGGGCTTATTAAAATCAGTATTTATATAAAATAGGTATTAGGATACTTTTTCTAAAACTTCCTTCTCATGGATCTTCTGAATCTCACCGTGAGCTGAGAGCATAGGTTTAACATTTTTGCCAAGAAGCTTTCTGTCTACATAGTTCTTGGTTATCTTCATAACTGTTCCGGAGAGGGCGATAACACCGATAAGGTTAGGAATAGCCATCATTCCGTTGAAGGTATCTGAAAGGTCCCATGCAAGTGTAAGGTCCATAGTAGCACCGATCACGATAAAGACAACGAAGAAAACCTGATAGATCTTCATGCTTGCTGTTCCGAACAGATACTCAAAGCCTCTGCTTCCGTACTGGCTCCAGCCAAGAACTGTTGAGAAAGCAAAGAAGAGGATCGCTACTGCGATGAAAGCAGAACCAAACTTGCCGAATACTGTTGAAAATGCCTGAGCAACGAGTGCTGTTGAAACCTGATCAGAAATAACTTCTCCTGTTTCAAGATCTACAAGACCACTTGAAAGAATTGAAAAAGCTGTGATAGTGCAGACGATCATTGTATCAGCAAATACTTCGAAGATTCCCCACATTCCCTGGATAACAGGCTCTCTTACGTTAGAACTTGAGTGAACCATAACTGATGAACCAAGACCAGCTTCGTTAGAGAATACACCTCTTTTCATACCCCACTGAACAGCCATGGCTACGCCGCTGCCTACAATTCCGCCGCCTACTGCGCGCATACCAAAAGCGCCTTTAAAGATAGATGCAAATACATTTCCAACCTGACCGATATTTACGAAGCAGACAACAAGAGCACCGATCACATAGATGACTGCCATAAAAGGAACAAGTCTTTCTGTAACTGCTGCGATTCTCTTAAGACCACCAACAATAACAAGGCCTGCAAGTACCATAAGTACAAGTCCTGTTGCAAGAGGAGGGATACTAAATGCAGAATTCATGTTAACAGCGATGGAGTTGATCTGGCCCATGTTGCCGATACCAAAGGATGCGATTACGCAGAATATACTGAAAAGAACAGCAAGGATACTTCCAAGCTGCTTGCAGCCCTTTTTGCTTCCAAGACCATCTCTAAGATAGTACATAGCGCCGCCGCACCACTCATTTTTCGCATTTCTTCTTCTATAGTAGATACCCAGTACATTTTCAGAGAAGTTAGTCATCATTCCAAAGAATGCAACAACCCACATCCAGAAGATTGCTCCGGGACCGCCTGCTGCGATAGCTGCAGCAACACCTGCGATATTTCCGGTTCCGATTGTAGCTGCCAGAGCTGTACAAAGGCTCTGGAACTGAGATATCTGTGTATCCTCTTTTTTAGTATGAGCTGTGATGTGCTTATCAAGGAATATTCCACCAACTGTGTTCCTGATCCAGTGCTTAAAGTGAGTAACCTGGAAAAACTTAGTGAGGAATGTCATGAGAATTCCACAGCCTACCAGAAGAATAAGCATTGGGAGTCCCCATACAAAGCCGTTCACAGCATTGTTCACATTTTCAACAAATGTCATCGTATTACCTCCTACCCTTAACGTGATATAAAAAAAGGCGTTCCATAATTTCTATGGAACACCATTGTTCTTTGAACATATTATCAGATTTCACACTTTAACGCAATACATAATTAACGTAAAGAATAATAATTTATTAATCTCATGAATTTTTCAAGGATATTTTAAGAAAGGGTGTTGTATACTGATTGGAGAGAAATAAATAACTAAATATAGTTGGATTTTGATTATTATTCAGTTTGCAAAAGACGTATTCGTGTTAATTTAGAACTATATGACAGGAGAATAATTATGAAAAGAATTATAAGTGCTTGTATAGTATTAACTATGATCGCGATGTTAACAGGCTGTGGTAAGAGTGAGCCGCAGACTATGACCTTATCTCTTGATTCTAATCCTACAACAGGCTATACATGGATGGTTGATCAGGATAAGGAGCTTTTTGATGTTAGTGAAGAATATGTAGAAAATGACCATGAAGAAGGAATGGTAGGTGTTGGTGGTGTCCAGACCTTCACACTAACGCCTAAAGAAGCCGGCACATGCGAGCTGACCTTTACTTACAGAAGATCCTGGGAAGATCCAAGTGAAGAGGATACAGTTGTTGGCTACACAGTTGAGGTATCTAAGGGCATGCATATCAAAGTTACTGCTTCAAGATATGCTGGCGGAGATGATATAAATACAGTTCCACAGATCCCGGAACCTACAATTGAATAATAATCAGTTAAAAAATGGCAATTTGAATGGCTCGTTCCAGAATATATTTTGATCTGTACAAGGGGTAAGCGAAGATGAAGAATCGTTTTAAGGCAGTATCTCTTTTAGCAGCAACTGTTTTTGTTCTTTCAGGATGCAGCGATAAGCTGGATATAAAGCTTTCTAATAATTCAGATGAGTCTAACATAGAAGAATCAGCGATTGGCGAAGAGGATGGTAATGATCAGGGCGGTACAGGCAGTACGGATGGAAATGATGGTGCTGCTGAGGCTAGTGATAGTGCATCTGATGCTGCTACTGATAATACCAATGATAGCGAGTCAGATTCTTCTAGTGAGATAGCTTCAGGTGATGTCTCAATAGAAGGTTCTGATTCCGACATAGAAACCTCTCTTTTCTATATATGGGAATACGAGGGCTATATCGACGAATGTAAGGAATATACATGGAGAAGTGAATTTGTAGACTGTGATTATGACGGAGATGGTAAGACAGACCGCGTTAACCGCAGCTGGGATAAGGATGAGCAGACCGCCATTTATACAATAGAATTTGGCAATGGCGATACGCTTACTACTCCAAAGGGATGGGAGACAGGTTTTCCTCATATTCAGGGAGGAGACCTTGATAGTGATGGCATAAATGAGATTGTTGTTAATCTAACATATGATACAAGTACAGATCCATATTCATTTGGTGAACTTTGGCTTTTTGACAAGGATAAGAAAAGCGGAGAATACAAAGAAGTAGATCTTCCATTTGAAAAAACTGAAAATGGAGGAAAGGGTCTCCAGATTGACTATGATAAGCCTGAAGATGGGAAGATCACTTATCATATTAAGGGGACTGACTATTCAGCAACAGAAGATGTTGGTGAAGACTATATATCTTTTTGGTGGTCTGATGAGGCGCAGTCCGAGGTTAAAGTCATATTCTTTGTTGAAATAATAGATGGTAAAAAGCCTGTTCTAAGATGCTATTTTGCTCCGCTTCCCAGAAATGGAACGATCATTGGATTTGATCTAAATTATGTCGATGGAGAATATGTAATTGGTGATCTTGAGATCGGCGAGCCCAGGTCATGGGAACAGTGATCATATATTTAGGATCATTCTGTTCAAAAATATATAGTATGTAAATCAAAGCCCTGTAATTGCGAAATGTAGTTACAGGGCTTTTGGTTGTATTCATATTGCCTTTTTCAGATTACTTTTTGCGGGCAATATCATAATATGTCTATATATAGTATATTAAAAGTATTATTTCCCCAATCCATAGCGGTATAAATAAGGCGTTAGATGTGTTATCGTTATTGCGTATACTATTGGTTACAAATCGCAGCAAATGGCCAAAATATTGCTTGGGCTGGAACATAAAGATTAAATGGATCCCTGGCATATTGTTGAGAATGCGCTTATTTTTGAAGATGATAACTACATTCTTCTTGCAGGACCTGCATTTTATGAAGATAACGGTGGAACAATAGAATACCTTGGAAGTGCAGATATACTCTTTGAAAAGAATCCTGACAGCAGATACGGCGTAACTCTTTTGTACGGAAGATACAGAGAAGCGTATGTAGATGCAGCATCCGTAGAGACATCTTCTGAACTTCCAAAGTCAGGAAACAAGACCTATGCAGGTTCTAACCTCATTGATGGAGATTATACGACGATCTGGTCTGAAGGTGTTTCAGGAACAGGCGTTGGTGAGACTATAACAATTCACCTTAAAAATATACAATTAGTATATGGAGTAGTAATATGTAACGGCTATACAGCAAGCTTCGAGCAGTATACCAACAACGGCCTTATCACAGATGTAGAAGTAGACTTTGGTGATGGAGCTACAGTAGAAGTTAACGATATAGAGGGCTATGCCTACGAAGGATACACTTCTGAGAACCTCGTAGAAGCTAACAGTTTCAGCGTAGAGCTGGAAGAGCCTGTTATGACTGACACAATCACTATTACTATCAAGGGTGCAAAAAAAGGCACCAAGTATGAGGATACCTGCGTTAGCGAAGTTAGTATCTATGGTTTATAAGCGCTAAGAAGAGACGAGGTGTGTAATGATGAAGAGATCACTTGCTACAAGAATACTTAGTATTATGTGCTGCTTTACTATTACAGGCTGTGGAAATCTTTTATCTTCTGCCAAAGAAGATGATGCAGCAACGACAAGCAAAGAAGATGCATCAAGCGTAGAAACTTCAAAAGAAAATAGTGAAACTTCTGATCAGGATAAGAGCAAGGAAGAGTCTACTACATCAGAGGTGGATCTTAGTTCGCAGGATGCTATTTTGTCCTATATTGAGGGTGAATGGACCCTTCTTGATCG
>CAMVNV010000072.1 GCA_947168935.1 uncultured Butyrivibrio sp.
CGGGCTAGGGACTTTCACCCATTAGAAGCGTGCGCCGTCGGGCGCACTACAAAAAGCCTCATCAAACTATAATAGTCTGATGAGGCTTATAACCTTACAAAATATGAATTATCTAAACCAAATACTAATCCATATTACTTTTCGCCTCATCATGACATGACCAATCAGACCCCTGATTATTATTCACGGGAAGGTATCCGACGATCATTCTATTGACGAGACGTTTGTTTGTCATAGTATATGTTTTCCTCCAAAATATTAGTGTTAGTATAATCACCATGAATTAAAGTGTCAACACTTTTTTCGGATTATTAAATAACTTTTCTGACAATTTCCGTATTATATCTTAATCTTCCTCTAATCTCTGCTTTATGCCTTGATTTTCTTAATCCATTTACCACTTCGAAGTCTTACTACGCAGATAATGCACTTAATGAACTGGTCGATCCTTAGCATGATGTAAACCCAGAATCCGGGCCACTTAAGCACAAGTCCTGTAAGGGCTCCAAGAGGTATACTAAATATCCATAAAAATATAATATCAGCAACCATTAAGAACTTCGTATCACCGCCGCCTCTAAGTGTACCCTTTGTAAGAATACTGTTCGCTGCCTGGAACCAGATGACCAAGGCAAGGGCATGCATAAGGTCTATGGCAAGGTCAGCAGTTTCCGGCTCTATCTTATAAGCGCCAACTATGAGTCTTGATATAGCAAGTATCAAAACGCATCCAAAGCCGCCAATGATAAATCCAAGAGCTGCAAATGTTGTTCCCTGTGCCTTAGCCTTCTCAACATCCCCCTTACCAAGAGTGATTCCTGTAATAGTACAGCTAGCCTGGCTTATACCCTGAATAACTACTGTCGCAAGTGACATAACAACAGTTGTTATAGAGTTTGCTGCAACAAAGCTTGAACCGATATGACCCATAACTACAGCTACTGCGCTGTTACCAAGTCCAAGAAGTGTATCTGACACAAGAACAGGTATGGATATCCTGACATACTCTGAGATCAGATCTTTGACTGAAATAGCGAGGTCCTTGATCCTAAGGCCGATATTAGTATCTACAAAGAACAAGAAGCCCATAATAACTGCAAACTCAACGATCCTTGCAATAAGAGTACCGAGAGCTGCACCATTAACTCCCATTTCAGGTGCTCCAAGTTTACCAAAAATAAATATCCAGTTACAAAAGATATTTATAAAAAATGAGCAACAGCTTGAAATAAGCGGTACATTAGCCTTTCCAACACTTCTAAGCATGATACTGGAAGTAACAGCATAACCGTTCAAGTAATAACAAGGGATAGAGATAAGAAGGTATCCTGTTCCAAGGCGGATAACCTCTTCTTCCTTTGTAAAAAGACCCATGATCTGACCCGGGCAAAAAGCTGTAGCAACAGAAAAGCAGGTTGCTACTATGAACAGGAGCCTGAACATGATGACAACTGATTTCTTCATGGAAAGCTGATCCTTCATCCCAAAGAATCTGCTTACAAGGACACTTGCTCCCATGCCAAGTCCCATGCACATGATCTGAAATATAGTAATAAAATTGTTTGCGAGTGTCGCAGCACTCATTGGTGCTTCACTAAGCTGCCCCAGCATGACATTGTCGGCCATGTTTACGCCGACAGTGATCAGCTGTTGAAGAGCTATAGGAAGCGCGAATGCTACAAGCATTCTGTAAAACTGTTTATCCCTAACAAAAAGTTTCATTTAATCTCTAGTTCCTTCTAATGATTATTTTCCTGAAATAGTAACGCCGCTTATCTGAATGGCAGGCATTACCATTGTACCGTTACAAAGCTGCTCTTTGGATATAGCCTTGATGTTCTTGAACATATCAAAGAGATTAGCACTTATCATTGTTTCTATAACAGCACTCTTTACTTCGCCATTTTCAACATAGAAGCTGTTCTTGGCAACGCCTGATATCTCTCCGTTTGAAGAAGGAATTCCGCAGGATACAGCGCCAACTATAAGTCCCTTCTTAACGCTCTTTATCATATCATCATATGCAGTATCTCCAGGCTCAACTACTGCTGCCATGCTTGTATTCAAAGCTCTTTCAAAACCAGTTTTATTTGCACCATACAAAGACAGTAAATAGCTTTTTAGAACACCTTTTCCTATGATAGTAGAGTCTTCTGACTTAAAGCCATCATCTGTATGAGTCTCGTGATCTATGATCCTATCATCCCAGGTATTAGCACCAAGTGTAAGAAGAGGAGACGCAACCTGCTGCCCAATCTTGTCATACCATACGCTTGTCTTATCAATGATATTACGCTCTCCCACACCAACAGACAGAAGGAATGAAAGAAGCTGAACTGCGCAATCAGGAGTAAGGATAATATCTCCGTCAAACTTATCCTTAAGGGTAATTGGGTTCAGTGAGTTTTCGGTATTTATAAGATCTTTCTCGATATTTCCAACCTCGATAAGTTCCTTATCAAGACTGTCAAAGACAGCATAAGATCCAGCTATTCCTGTGGAGTTTTCGCCGTCATTACCTGCAAACTCTACAACCACCTGATAATAGCCGCAGCTCTTTTCCTCTTTTGATCCATTGGTGTTAATATAGACACCTGTACTTCTTATATATTTGGTATACAGCTCCATGAGCTTGATCTTCTTAAACCTTTTTGTGATGGTTTCTGCAAGCTCTTTGGTGCGCTCGATAAGTTTATCTATATCAGGCTCAAGGACACCCATCTCATAAGTCTCTTCGCCAAAGCCAGGTGCAATATCAAAGCACACATCAGCTTCTCCTGCATCAGCTGATGTGATCGCATCATCTATTACCTTGATCACAGCTTCCTTTGTAAACTTATTGATGCTTCCTGTTCCCTTTTTATGATCCTTGATGACTTTGGTACGGATATTCTCATCAAACATGGTTCTGAACAAAGTGAACTTGCCATCCTTCATAGTGATCTCATGAGTCTCACATTCATAGACGTGAATATCACCCTTTATGCCATCTTTACTTTTTAAATATTCAATTGCTATATCAGAAATCTCGTGTAAGTTCCCCATCATCTTCCTCCAATATTAATCTTGCACTTGATAGCAGGGCCGCCCATGGATACTGCCATTGCCTGCTTCTTGCCGCAGGTTCCGACTCCCATCCATTTAACTGTATCTGAAACCATATCAACAGTCTTAAGCATATCAAAAGCAACACCGGATACAGTTGTATCAAGGATTGCCTTGCCAAGCTTACCGTTTTTGATCTCATAACCCATGTTGATACCAAACATGAATTCTCCTGTAAGGTCGGCCTGTCCGTTACCTGTTGCGATAAGATAATATCCGTCATCAATTGATGCGATCATATCTTCAAGCTTATCTTTGCCAGGAAGAACTGCAGTATTTCTCATTCTGATAAGAGGCTCATCATTAAAAGAATATCCTCTTGCATTACCTGTAGGCTCTACTCCATAGCGCTTTGCACTTTCTCTGTCATGCATATAGCCTTTGAGAATTCCATTTTCCAAAAGGACTGCATCTTTTGCAGGAACACCTTCGTCATCAATATAAACAGGAAGAGGCGCAGTCTCTCCAAGAGCTGTATGAGCAAAGTCAACGATGCTTACAAGGCTTGAAGCAACCTCTTTTCCAAAATTCGGACCAGCTACAGATCCGCCATCAACAAGGTCAGCTTCTACTGTATGTCCTATAGCTTCGTGAGCGATCATTCCTGCAACATCAGGATGAAGGATTACAGTTTTAACTCCAGCCTCTGCATAGACACCTTCAGCCTTATCCTGAAGCTGCTTATAAATCTCAGCAATCTTATCGTAGATAACATTCATGTCTTTGCACTGGTCATCGATATTTCCAAAGCCGCCAACAAAATCACCAACTTCAACAGGATTACCATCTTTGCCTTCTTTGGTCAAAGTAAAAAACAGCATGCATCTTGGATAAGCAACATGTCCATCAGAAGCATCAGATGTTACGATGATCTTCTCCATGGAATCTTCTCTGTAGACAACTCGTCTACTTAAAAGATCCGGATATGTCTTTGCAATATAAGCATCAACCTCTTTGCACAGATCCACAAAGCGCTTCTGCTCAATATCAATTATCATTCTTGGAGAAGTTAAATAAGAATTTGCGATCGCATCATACTGCGTATAATCGCTTGCAGCATACTTGCCAAGATATCTGGCATTGTTTGTAGCTGCCTCAATAACTTTAGCGGCAGCTTCCTCAGAATACTCTGCTGTTGAAGCAAATCCATAGATTCCGTTTTTATAGACTCTCGCGCTGATACCGCTATTTTCTGATCTTGAATTAGTCACAAGGTTACCATTTAAAATGACAACCATTCTGTTTCTGTTTTCCTGTCCTCTTAAAACGGTCTGAACACCGGTTTCAAAAAGGCTCTTTTTCCCTGATAAAATATCTTCCAGCATACCCATCCTCCTCTACAGTAATATATCCACGATAGCATCCCCGCCCCTTCAAATCAAGTATTTCACGCATTTTGCGCCATGTTTTTATTTACTCATCCGGGCTCTGATAATATAATTTTGAATAAAGATGATTTCTAAAAACGCTTCAAAAATCTCTAGCAAATTACTTTTTTCTGAATATTTTTATATAAAGAGGAAATAGCCATGCAATACGACTGCCTGATAATTGATGATGAAAAAGCTCTCGCAGACAATACCTGCGAATATTTCAATATGTTTGATGTTAAGACCAAAGCTGTCTATTCCAAAAAGGAAGCCGAAGAGTTTCTTTCTACTGACAGCGCATCCCTGATCCTTCTTGATATAAATCTCTCCGATGGAAGCGGTTTTGAGCTTTGTAAAAAGGTAAGAGAAAGTCTTAACATACCTATTCTCTTCATCTCAGCAAGAAACACAGATGATGATAAAATCATCGCCCTTAATATTGGAGGGGATGACTATATAGAAAAGCCCTATTCTCTTGGAGTTCTCCTTGCCAAAGTCAGAGTCGTCCTTAAAAGATTTGGTAGTTCCGGCGACGCAACAAATACATCCACCGCAAGCGGAGCAGGCGATACTTCCAAAGACTACGATGACGGCAATCTTAAACTAGACAGCCTTAACAAGGTAGTTACCGCTAATGGTAAGACCGCAAAGCTTACCAGCATTGAGTTTAAGCTCCTTAAATATCTCACAGACAACCATGACAGGCTTGTGACCAAGGCAGAGCTTTTTGACAACGTATGGAATGACAAGTTTACGACTGATGGAACCTTGAATGTCCATATCAGAAAGATCAGAGAAGAGATAGAAAAAGATCCTCAAAATCCCAAGTACATCGTTACTGTTTGGAAGGAGGGCTATAAGTTCGTATCACTATGAATAAAAAACCTTTTATAGTTTTAATATTGTTAACCTTTTTGGCAGAAATAATCCTTTGTATCACTATCACAGGCAAGATCTTCCTGCCAGGATTTGATACCGTAAACGTAAATGAATGTGTAAAGAGCATAGAAACTGGCTTTGGTGATACTTCTAATTATTCTGATGTACTCAAATATGTACTTCTTGGAAACGATGGCAACGTCCTGTATCAAAACGCTGACGGCCTTTCCACAACCATTAATGAAGCTATTAAAAGGGGCGACCTTGTTCTTGACCTTAACATCCCCGAATATTCAGGTGCCCACATTATCTTTCATAATGAAAGCAACAAGATAATCGAAAGCTACAAAAACAGACTCGTCTACAGTGTTATTCTTATTTCTTTCTTACAGCTTGTATTGATCTTATCCTATTTCCTGTATCTCAAAAGGACGATCACAGATCCCTTTAATAAGCTCAGCTCTTTTGCCAAAAGAATTGCAGATGGTAATCTTGACATCCCCTTAGAGCTTGACAGGCAGCACATCTTCGGAAGTTTTACAGAGAGCTTTGATATCATGAGGAGCGAACTCAAAAAAGCCCGTGAAGCTGAAAAGAAGGCTAACGATGCCAAGAAAGAAATGGTAGCAAAGTTATCTCACGACATAAAAACTCCAATAGCATCTATTAAATCCACCTCAGAGATCGGATACGAACTTACCAAAGAAGAACGTACCAAGGAATTCTTTAATCTTATAAACATTAAGTCAGACCAGATAACCACACTTGCTGCAAACCTCTTTGAATCAAGCGTTGAAGATATTACTGAGATTGATGTAAGTCCATCTGCCCACTCATCTGAAGAGATCAAAAAAATAATCCAAAACGCAGACTATCTTAATAAAGCAGGCTCTTTTGACATACCCTCAACAACCGTTTTCATCGACAAGCTCCGCCTTCAGCAGGCCTTTGATAACGTATTCATGAATTCCTATAAGTACGCAGGTACAGACATCACAGTAACTGCTACTACTGATAAGGACTACCTTATAATCGATGTATCTGACAAGGGTCCTGGTGTTCCTGATAACGAACTCCCCTTACTTTTAGAGAAATACAAACGAGGAAGTAACGCTGCAGAAAAAGAAGGCGCAGGACTTGGCCTGTATCTGACCAACTATTTTATCCAGAAGATGGACGGCGAATTAAAACTTTTAAGCGCAGATCCCGGATTTACTGTCAGATTTCTAATCAGACTCTCGTAAGTTTTGTATAGCCCATCACTAATTTATGACATTCACTCCCTTTGAATCAGGCTTTCACGATTTAAGAATTAATTAAGGGTTATTTAAAGGCATTTAAGACTTGAAAAGGTAATATCTTCTTAAATCAGATATGCAATATGTGATCTACGAAGATAGCAAAACCATTAAAGGAGTAAAAATATGAACACACTGATCAAAACCAATAAGCTTTGCAAAACCTTTTCAAACGGCGGAAGAATGCAGCATGTACTAAAGAACATTGACCTTGAGATCTACGACGGAGATTTCACTATCATCATGGGAGCCAGCGGCGCCGGCAAATCAACCCTTCTTTATGCACTTTCAGGAATGGACAAGCCAACACTTGGTGAGATCAAGTTCTCAGAAAAAGAGATAACTAAGATGAATACAGATCAGCTGGCTAGTTTCAGAAAAGAAAACTGCGGATTTGTATTCCAACAGGTATACCTCATTGATTCCATGAGCGTCCTTGATAACGTCATGGCAGCAGGCCTTCTTACCTGCAAGAACAAAAAAGAGGTTTCTAAAAAGGCAAAAGAAATCCTTAAGTCAGTTGATATTGATGAAAGCCTCTGGGATAAGTTCCCAACTCAGATCTCTGGCGGTGAAGCTCAGAGAGTTGGTATTGCAAGAGCACTTATCAATAACCCAAGACTTGTTTTTGCAGATGAGCCTACAGGAGCTCTTAACTCTAAGACAGGTAAAGACGTTCTTGATACCCTTACTTCTTTTAACAACGATGGTCAGTCCATAGTTATGGTAACCCACGACATCACCAGCGCAAGAAGAGGAAACCGCGTCCTCTATGTTAAGGACGGCGAGATCGCAGGCGAGTGCCTTCTTGGAAAGTACTCAGAAAATGATGATGATCGTCACAGAAAACTTAGCGACTTCCTTGTATCAATGGGATGGTAATTTATTTAAGACGTGGGGTAAATAATTATGGAAAAGATAAAAATACTTGCTAAATCAAATTTTAGAAAAAATAAAGGCACATGCATCGGACTCTTCCTTCTTATGATGCTTGCCAGCATGATGATCGGACTTGCATTCCTTCTTTTCTTTGATGCATATCCAACAGCAACCAAAGAAGCTAAAAGACTTGATGCAGGCGATGGCTACATCTGGATAATGAATGACATAGAAGGGATCGATGATGAATTTGTAGAAAAACTTGTTGGAAGCGAAACAACTGATTATTATAAGTATTCCTGCCTTGGTTTTAACAACATATCCCTTCCTTTTGGAAACGGAACACTCGCTCCTCAGCTTCTTTTGAACAACGAAAGCGCTTTTCACAAGGGAATGGACAGAACTGAAATTGTTATAGAAGATGAAAGCATTAAAGAAGACTACATATATCTTCCATACCAGTTCAACACTTCAGGCGGCTATGAGATAGGCGATACCTATAGTTTCGAACTTCTTGGCACTAACTATAGTTTTACAGTAAAAGGCTTTACGACAAACACATTCTTTGGATGTAATAACTGCGGATCATACGAGTTTGTAATTGATAACGAAAGCTACGACGAGATCTATGCAAAAGATTCATCCGTTTCAGACTCGGTAGTAATCGCATTTAAGCTTAAAAATAGCTCTACTATCAATTCCTTCCAGATCAAAAAGCTCAATCAGATACTTGCCCACAACCCTCAGGCAGTAGCTACTATTTATAGGTTTAGTGATGTTATTATCGGAAAGAGCTTCATGTCACTTGTACTTGCAGTTTCCTTCCTTACTATCACCATTATCATCGTTCTTGTTATTACAATAATGCTCACTAACAGCATTTCAAACTTTATTAAAGAAAACATGAAAAGCATCGGAGCTTTAAAGGCCATCGGATATTCAAGCTCACTTATAAGAAGTTCTCTCTACATCATGTTTGCACTCCTTGCAATATTCGCAAGCATACTTGGCGCAGGTCTTTCTTATGCGCTAATGCCTATAATGGCATCGATCGTTGTAGGCCAGATGGGTATTCCATATGAGATATCCGTTAATATCCTGTGCAGTCTCAGCGCTCTTGTCTTTGTGGTTTTATATATACTGATTGTATCATTTGCAACAACAGGCAAGATCAAAAAGATTGAGCCCATTGTAGCTTTAAGAGACGGAATCGAAAATCATTCCTTTAAGAAAAACAGAGTGCGCCTTGATAAGTCAGTCTTTAGCCTTAACCTCAGCCTTTCACTTAAAAACCTTTTTAATAATAAAAAGCAGAACATAATAACCTTCCTAGTAACAGGGCTCCTTGTGTTCATCTGTGTTATGGGTCTTTTGATGTATGAAAACTTCAGCAGAAATCCTAAGCTTGAGATCCTCACATTTGAAAACTGTGCCGGAATCCTTGCTATAGATTACGAAGAAAAAGATGATGCATATTCTTATCTTCAGAGCCTTGAAGAAGTATCAAATATCAGAGAGATCATAAATATCACAACTAACTACAATAATGAAGACAGCCTTGTAACTTATATCTTTGATGATCCTTCTAAAATGAACAACAAAAATGTCTGCTACAAAGGCCGCCTTCCAAAATATGATAATGAAGCTGCAATAAGCGGTATGTTCGCTAAAGACCACGGCCTTATGGTTGGTGATGAACTTAAGCTTGATTATGGTTCAGAAAGCTATAGCTACCTCATCACAGGACTTATTCAAACCTGCAATAACAGCGGAAGAGAATGCGTTATCACAAAAGAAGCATCCACGCATCTTATAGATCTTACCTACGCTCCGAGCTACTACTGGTTTGACTGTGCAGATAGAGACGTTACCGAAATTATTCTGAATAAGTGCTCAGACAAATATGGCGATCATGTCATTTCTACAATGAACTTCTACGAAATGATGGATGGTAACCTTACAACCTTTAAGAGTATCTCAATCCTTATGCTGATCCTTCTTAGTACAATATCAGCTATCGTTATCACTATCATTTTGTACCTGCTCATCAAAGCATTTGTATATAACAAAAGAAAAGATTTTGGAATTTACAAGGCACTTGGATATTCATCAAGAAGCCTTATCCTGCAGACAGCCCTTAGCTTCATGCCATCCATAATCATATCTTCCATCGTCTTTTCAGTAGTATCATATTATGCTGCTAACCCTTATATGTCAGTTGTAATGCACGGCTTTGGACTTATGAAAGGAACCTTCGATATTCCGATCCCAGGAGTTATCATAATCGGAATAAGTATCTGCACTTTAGCATTCGTATTCTCTATCCTTCAGTCACTCAGAGTTAAGAAGATTGAAAGTTATCAGATGCTTATCGGAGAATAAGCTAAGAAAGCCACTATTATCGTTACAAGCAAAAGCATTGATAGTAAAAGGACAATCAAAAGAAAATATGTGCATAAACAAGGCACCTTAGGATAATTTTTATCCCAAGATGCCTTGTTGTTTATAACTCTCTATTGCGTGATGTAATTATCTTCCGTTAATTCTAAATGGACATCCTGGATAATAATAATCAATAGGAGTTTTCTTTTTTACCCTGTCCTGCTTATTAGTAAATACTATTCCTGTGCAGGATAAAGTATTCACATCTCCTGTAAAATCACCGATGTTATTGGACTTTTCGAGCATCCATGCTGCTATATAGAGAGAAAAGCCAATTCCTACTATGAGACTTAGTATAAACACGAATACTTCCATATCTATCAACCTCCATTTTGTCTCTTGCTAACATAACTTGTAAGACTGGATTCAGACGTAAGCCTTATTGATTTAAGCACTTTCTTTAGTTTTCTGATTCCTGCACCAAGTGCAAATAAGGAGCCCAAAAATATATAACCTACAAGCTTTGTAGAACTTTCGCTACTACTTCTGCTATATCCTCTTGAATTAAGCAAAGCACCAAAAATAACCATTGCAACAAGAGTGATTATTATAGCAAGTACAGCCACAACTGTTACAAAAACCTCTTTGTTCCACGGAACGCCGCCAACAACCTTACCAGTCTGACCATTAACAAGAATTGTATATGGTCTGTCTTTATATCTGAAAGTAAGGAACCACGCTGGAAGCATTGCTTTCATTGGCTCTGTGTTAACAACAAATTCAGGATTCTGAGTTATGATCTGCTTACTTGAACCTTTGACCGATTCCAAAACTGCCTCATTAAAAATCTCTTTGGATCTATTTGTTGCTGTATTGCAGGCTTCTAACGGTTCAACATCCGATATATCTGAATAGAATCCTGTAAGATATCCTTCATTAAAATCACGCAGGCTCATCATGTTATAAGGTTCAAGCTTTACACTTGTATCATCACTAAGCTTACGAGAAGCGTCAGTTGTCATTCGGTCAAATATGCAGTAACCACTTCTAAGAGAATAGATTGTATGTCTATTCTTTCCACTTCCTGTTTGCGACTTTACGATCATGGAATCTCTGTATGCTACATTGGTAATATAATAGGGAACATAGATTCCTCTTATCATTTCCGCATGAAAGTTCTTGATCTCATTAGGAATGAAGAAGCCGGAATTAAGTCTCTTACGAATAAGCATCTCAGCCTGCTGCTTGGTGATCATAAAAGGAAGGATCTTTTTAGGTCTTTTAACCTTAGCAATACGTGAGAATACAACGTTAGGGCTTCCGCAATATACACAGAAGGTTGAAGCTTCTACGCTGTTAACGGATATCTCTGCGCCGCAGGCACTGCATCTATAGATCTGGCACTCCATATCATCCTGACCGCCATATACTTCGCTCTCTAAAACAGGGCCTTCCTCGTGGTATCCGGCTTTAACCTGATATTCACTTATGTCAAAAGAGCTATCGCAGTACTCACACTGCAGGCGATTACTTCTTGGATCATATTTAATTCTTGCGCCACAATTTTTACAGGACAGTATCATATCATCATCTCTTTCTAAATAAAAAATCCTTTTTCCAATGATTCACATAATAAAACAAAAAAGTGCCGATATACCAGCACTTTTGATAAATGAACATTTTTATCGGATGAACTTCAATTTGCCCTTAAGCTGTTCTATTATCTTATTGGTAGCCTCTTTAATAAACCACAGATTCATATCTGACGTGTAATACTTATGGTCTGATACATCTATCTGCTCGCTAAGATTATACTGATCATCTATCATCCATCTTTTTATATCAGCAAGGTTATCCGCATAGGCATAATCCTCAAAATCCATTTCTTCAGATTCGATGATAAGTTTTCTTATTTCATCTGCATGTTCTGCGTTTTGAAAAAGCCACTTATCAATCCTCCCAGCTTCTGGATAATAAGCCTCTTTAAACTCATCAAGGGTCATAGGCGGCATCATTTTCTTTTGAAGGCCGCGCCAGATATAAAGATCATTCCAGTAATCTGTAAGACAGTGAACACAGATTCCAAGAAGAAATGCTTTTTTCTTTTTATCTTCTTCTCCTACCCCATATTTATTCCAAAAGGCTTTGATATTCACAAGCCAGTTATCATAATCCTGTGTATCGCCCCATGGTCCGCAATTTTCAAACAAATGGGAATGGATTTTTTCTTTTCTCTCAGGTTCTGTAAATGGCACCGAATCAGGAGCTACGCAGCCAAGAACGAATTCCGCTTTGCCCTCTTTTATTCCAAGATGCTTAATCAGATCATAAGCTATCACCATATGTGTCATCTGTCCAGCCATGATGTCCCCTTTTCACCTATATGTCTATTTTTTATGTCTAAACCTCTTCATCTATAATGCTAAAGCATGCCCCAGGGGCATGGTCAATAAGAGAAATATATTCCTGCGAAATAAAATGTGCCAGCGCTATCATTATAGCACTGGCACGTGATTGTTAACTTATGAGGAAGGTAATAATCTTACAAAAAGCTTAGTTAACGGAACAATCAATTGTCTCTCCGATTGAACCATTACCCTGAACTCCAAATTCAACGCTGCCTCCTGTTGCAATTGTAGAGTTCCATTCTACAGGAGTGATCACATAGTAATCGCCCTGCTCGTCGATGTTTACATTCCAGCTAGCTGAAATTGTAACGTCGCTCTTTTTAACTTTTACTGTCCATGTATTAACTGTGCTGCCTGTGTTGCTTACCTTGAAGCTAACCTGGTATCCGCTGCCCCAGTTGTTGATTGAGTAAGATACGCTAAGTCCTGTAGCTTCTGGCTGAGGATCTTCTGTTACAGGTGTTTCTGTTGTTGAACCTGACTCAGAAGGTGTCTGTGATGAAGAAGAGCTCTCGTTACCAACTTTCTCAAATACCCACTGCTGGTTTGTTCCACCATTGTATGACCACTGGCAAACGTTTGTTCCATCAGCTGTCTTCTTCTCATAAACATCGAGGTACTTTGTAGCGCTTGAGCACTTTGTTCCGATTGTGTAAACACCGTTTGTGCCTGTAGCCTTAACAACAAACTGCTGAGCTGTTCCGCCGTATGCACTGTAGATACCTACATTTGTTCCGTCATCATTTTCACCGTTAGCAACATCAAGCATTACATTGCCAAGCTTGTTAGTAAGTGTGATATATCCGTCTGATGTATTTGTAACGTACCACTTCTGAGCATCTACGCCAGAACCAGACTTAATTACAACATTCTTCCAGCCATCTGCATTGTCTGCATCAACTGTAAGGTATTTCTGTGAAAGTGTGTTCTTGATGTAGTACCAGCCATCTTCGATTGTAGCTGTCTGGTTAGGATTTGTTGTTGTGCCTGTTGAACCGCCACTAGAACCACCTGTTGAACCGCCTGTTGATCCCTGTCCAAATACTTCTGTGTATGCCTGGATAACTTTTGAGTATGCAGGCTTTGCATTACCAGGAGTTCTGAAAAGAAGTGGTGCTGAGTTGTTGATCCATGTTGTCTGGTCTGAAAGTCCCCACCATGTTACACCTGTGATCTTACCACCGCTCTTCTTGATAGAGTTGATGTTCTTGAAAAGGCTGTATGCATAGTTTGCAAGGTCTGTATCACCCTTGTTTGTGATATCAAGCTCTGTGATCTGAACTTCGAAACCTGCATTTACAAAAGACTTAAGTGCTGTTGTGTAATAATCAACTGAAGGGAAGTTTGTTCCAAGGTGTGACTGCATTCCTACACCTGCGCAAACCTTCTTGCCCTGGTTGATGTAGTTAACAAGTGTGATTACGTCGTTTACTTCCATGTATGTGTTGTAATCGTTATAGAAAAGCTTAACTGAATCTGTAAGCTTGAAGTACTCAAGACAGTCATAAGCATAGTTGAATGCCTTCTTTACATAAGAAGCGTTAGTCTTGTTGTTACCATAAACTGCTTCCCAACCTGAGTTCTGTGCATGAAGGATCTCGTTAGCAACATCCCATGCATATACAACACTGCCGTACTGGCTTGAATATACGTGGTTCATAACTGTCTTAACATACATCTCAAGACGAGCATCCATTGTTGATGTGTTAACAAATCCGCTGCCGCCATTGAATCCGTTTCTGAAGAACCATGAAGGAGTCTGTGAGTGCCATACAAGTGTATGTGCTCTCATCTTAAGACCATTCTGATAACAGATCTTCATAACTTCATCTACTGTGTTGAAATTGATCTGAGGTACATATTGTTCTTTGTAATTATCCGGGATGTAATAGCCCTGATTCTTAGCCTGAGAAACTGAGATAAGTCTTGCTGAGCTTCCAAGAAGAGCATCAGGCTTCATCTCGTTTTCAAGAGTGATACTGTTGTAATCTTTTTTAAGTGTTGCAAGTGTGTTTGCATCTCTAAGCTGATAGAGATTGATACATGTTCCAGAATATCCGTATGTATTTCCGTAAGTGTTAAGAAGTGTGTCGCCTGCTGCACTTGCATCAACCTTGCATGTCAAACCTATTGTGCATACAAGTACGAGCATGAGCATTATCTTTGCGACAACGCTATTAAACTTTTTAATTGTGTTAGACATTGTTTTTCCCCTTCTCAAGTATTACATAATCATTCGAGCGTATATCCTATAGAATCTGATACACTTCCCTCTCCCTGAACGCCAAATTCGACGCTCTGGCCACCGGCGATAGTACTATTCCATGAAACCGGTGTTATTACGTAATATTCGTCTGTCTCTGTAATATTTACATTCCATGAAGATGTAATATTGATGTCGCTCTTCTTGAGCTTGATCGTCCATCCGCTCACTGCGCTTGATGAATTGTTAGAAACCTTGAAGTTCACCTGATATCCTGATCCCCAGTTATTTGTAGTATAGCTAAGTGTCAGTCCTTCTGATGAAGTCTGTGGCTGTGTCTGTGGCTGAGGATCCGGCTCCTGAACCTGTTCAGATGAACCTGATGAAGAGCTACTGCTTTGTCCATCAACCTTCTCAAACTGCCATGTCTGATTTGAACCGCCATTGTATGTCCACTGACATACATTAGTTCCATCAGCTGTTTTCTTTTCATAAACATCAAGATATTTAGTTGCATTTGAGCTCTTGGTACCGATCGCATAATATCCGCTGTTACCAGCGTTTTTAACGATGAACTGCTGAGCTGTTCCGCCGTAGGCGCTGTAGATGCCAATGTTTGTTCCATCGTCATTCTCGCCATTAGCTACGTCCAGCATTACGTTACCAAGTTTGTTAGTAAGTGTGATGTATCCGTCAGATGTGTTTGTAACATACCACTTCTGTGCGTCTACTCCTGAGCCTGACTTAATAACAACGTTTTTCCAGCCATTTGCATTATCCGCATCAACTGTAAGATACTTCTGTGAAAGAGTATTCTTAATGTAATACCAGCCATCTTCAATAGTAGCTGTATCACCTGTCTCTACCGGTGTGGTAACTGGCTGTTCCTTCTCTGAGCTTCCTGAATTGCCAGCGGTCCATGAGTCAAATTCAAAGTTTCCTTTGAATACGAAGCAGATATTCTTTACTCCGGATACTGAACTCATTTTTCCTGTAAAGTCTTTGTAACTTCCATTTGTTCCTGTAGCTGAAATTGAACCAAGAAGTGTTCCGGATGGACCACCATCTCTAACTTCAATCGTTCCGCCTGAAGAACTCTTAACTTTTACTGTGATCTCACTAAGTCCTTTAGAGAAGTTAACTCCCTTAACTTTAGTGTAATCGCCGTTTCCTATGTCAGTTACATAAGCTTTACCTGTGCCATCACCTGTAACTTTTATACCTGACTGAGTAAAGATTGTCTCAGCCTGTACAGTCTGATATGGATCTACATATGAAATCTGTGAAACTCCTGACATTGTTGGTGTAAGTGAACCAATCCTGCCATTTGATACTGTAAGCTTATCGATCTGTGTTGTTCTGTATCCAAGACTCTTACCGATTACCTTGGATTCTACAGACCTTGTATGATAAGCCATATAGTAACTACCCTTGAATTCGAAGATGCAATGGTGATTATTGCCTGTAGAACCGGAGAAATAAACTCCAGGGTTCTTCATGATCTCACCTGCGTACGTGAAAGGTCCCATAGGACTAGAACTTGTCATGTACTCAATAGCTGCGTTGCTGAATCCATTACTGCAGTTCCAGTTAGAACAATACGAATAGTAATATGTATTACCAATCTTATTGATACCGGAATCCTCAAAAAGATAAGGCGCATCTATTGTAACCGCAGATCCTGAAGTACTGATCATGTTACTTCCCAGCTTGATAACTCTTGCTGTCTTAGGATTTGCACTCTGTCCTGATGGAATACCACCGCCAAAATAAAGATAGCCGGTGCCATCTGAATCAACAAATACTGCAGGATCAAACAACCATGTTACACCGCTGCAACCTGCTGTATTTCTTGTGACCAGAGCTTTACCTATAGGATCTGTCCATGGTCCTGTTGGACTGTCTGCTGTGAGTACTCCTATGCCGCTGGCGTTGTTAGCAAAATAAAGGAAAAACTTATCCTTACCATTGATCTTCTTGTAAGTTGCACAAGGAGCCCATGAATTGGATGCCCATTTTGCTGCGCCACTGCTGCCTGCTACGTTGATCTGTCCATGGTCTGTCCAGTTGACCATATCTGTAGATGAATAGCAGTTAAGCGTTGTGATCTTACCATAGGTGTTCTCATTGTTCCCCGCTAATTCCTGAGAGTCATTGGTGGTATAAACGTAAACTGTATCGTTATAAACCATTACTCCAGGGTCGGCGCCATAATTCTGAGTAACAAGCGGATTGTTCTCATTATCTGACTTAACGTAGCTCCCATTTACTACCTCAGCCGCTGACGCCACAATACTGCTTCCTAATGATGATACCCCTAACACCATCAGGCTCAGTATCACTGCTAAGCGTTTTTTCATACTGTCCCCTTTCTCAATATTCAGTTTTTTACTGTGCTCGAGCACCCTCATAATAGCAATTCTCTATTAGGTGCACTTCTCAAATATTGCGCCTTTATGTTTAATTATTGCGTCTTTTGTAATATACCTATTGACAAATTAAATATTTTTCACAAATGTGTAACAATTATTTGAATAAAATGCACAAAAAGAGAGCCGTAACATAGAATTTATCTATGTTTATACGACCCTGTAATTATATGAGGAAAAACTTGACAACTTATAGTTTTGAAATATATTATATACAATTAGTATACATGTTTCCTGCATTTTATACTGTAAAAAAAGATCAGGTTCTGCAATTTTTGCAAAACCTGATCTTTTTTAAGTCGAGGCGACAAGATTCGAACTTGCGACCTCTGCGTCCCGAATATTGCTTTGGA
>CAMVNV010000073.1 GCA_947168935.1 uncultured Butyrivibrio sp.
TGGCAGAACACAACTCTTATGGAGTACAGAGCTTCATAATTAGTTTATAGGAGAAGCTACTTATGACTATTGAAGAAAAAGCAAACAGGATTATTGAAGATATACGTAAAGAAAAAGGCATTAATCCTATCAATATGTTTAAGACAATGGCAAAAAAAGATTACATAAGCATACATGGGCCAGAACATCATATATTAGACGGGGCATGTCTCTTGATGGCTTATTATAATGCTGGTGGCAAAATAGATATAGACTATGCCTTGGAGAAGCTTTTGAAAGAAGGACTTCGGATGCCGGGAGCAATGTGTGGACTCTGGGGAATATGCGGAGCGATAACTTCTATAGGTGCGGCTCTTTCTATTATTGATGGCACAGGACCTCTTTCTGAAGATGGCACCTGGGGAGATCACATGGCATTTACATCAAGCGCCATAGGAGAACTTGGAAAGATAAATGGCCCAAGATGTTGTAAAAGAGATGCTATGATTGCGTTTAAACATGGAATAGAGTACGTAAGACAGCACTTCGGTGTGCAGATTGAATATGAGAAGCAACACTGTGAGTTCTCATCGCAGAACCAGCAGTGTATCAAAGAAAGATGCCCGTTCTTTGGATAATGGAAAGCTTTTGGTTTCGGACGATTTAGAAATTATGGAACTTTGAATTTGAATAGAATACTCAAAGATCCTATGTTATATTAGGCATGTGCTTACAAATAAGTAAGTACATGTCTTTTAAAATATGCAAAAAAGGTATTGACCTTACACTTAACTATAATGATAAAACGGTTTCAGAAAGGAGATGCGTGATATGACTATAAAGGAGTTTTCCAATCTGTGTGGATGTAATCCCCAGACGATACGGTATTACGATCGCATGAATCTGCTGAAACCGGTTAAGGTAGATGATTGGACTGGATATCGCTACTATGATGAAGATCAGGCTCTTGATTACGTAAAGATTAAGAACCTTCAGACTGCTGGGTTTACAATTGATGAAATAAAAGAGCTCCTTTGTGCCGATGATGAAACTATCTATGATGCCTTTTCCAAGAAAATCAATGAACAGGAAAAGCTACTTCAAAGAATGATAGAAATCCGACAGTCATATCAGCGCGAATTTACAATGATGAAAAACAAAATAATGGAACTTCATAAATCAATCAAAGGCTCTATGGAAAGCTATTCACCCGCTGAAGAGTTTGGTATTAACAGCAAGGAGTACGATGAAATCGTTAAAAACCTGGATTCATATTTTGATGAAATGCTTGAGAGCGAGGATTATTCTAAGTATGAAATACTAGATCATTCAGAGGAAAAAGAGAAGAAAGCGGAACAGGATTTTAAGGATTGCTTATCCAATCCTGACTTGGAAACTGTCTATGAATGTCATGAATGGAAAAATGTTAAAGAGTTTTTTGCCGATATACCGGAACTTATAGATGGTAAAGAATATTTCTTCTTGCTTAAGCTGGAAGCTGAAAAAATAAATAACACAGCATTTGCCAATACGTTGCTTGGAATACTGTGCTTGAAGAACAAGAACAAAAAAATGAGCTTGAAATGTAATGTTATTCATTCTGACAATGATAAAAATCACTTCTGGATGTTAAAAAAGAAAAGTGATGGGGGAAAGTAAGATGGGGAAATATAATTTGGAAGAGCTTTATAATCAGGTAGCAGAAACTATAGCGACATTGGACTTTGAGCGGATCTGGGAGGGATTCAAGCCACTAAAGTTTGCCCTTTATGATGATCAGAAGTGCTATTTTGACGGGGAATATATTGAGAAAACAGCAGATTTTTGCGCTAATACTGCTATAGAATTTCAAGGTGAAACAATAGCTATATGGAATGTCGTAGAAGAACTGAAACCGTCTATCTTGGCATCAAAGATTGTCCATGAAATGTTCCATGCTTTCCAGATGGTACAAGGGTGGGATTGTTGGGCAAGAGAACTCGAAGCATTGTATAAGTACCAGTACAATGCAGAAAACCTTAGTATTAAGCTGCATGAGAATGTACTATTATTGGATCTTTTAAAAGAATTCAATGAATCCAAATACCATGAAATCATGAGGCTTAGAAAGTACCGTAGCGAGAAATTTCCATATGAATTTTCTTATGAGACTAAAGTCGAGGCTATAGAAGGATCTGCTACATATGTAGAGTGGCAAGCTTTGAAACAGCTTGATATGGATAGTGCTGATAGTTTTGTTGAAAAAATGGAAAAGGTTATGACCCAGCCGGAATACTTTTTCCCCATAAGAATATCCAGCTATAATACTGGGGCACTGTTAATTTATGCTATGCACTGCGCCGAAGAATACTCTTTTACAGCGAAGGAAAGACCTGTGATAGTGTCATTGTTGAAGAATATTCCTTCATTGCAAAACATGGATGATAAAATCATGATTGATGCAGAGGTGGATAAGGCCCTGAAGGTATTTACTGAAGAGTCAAAAAGTATCGTAGAAGCAGCGCTTAGTCATAATGAAGTTGCCTTAAAAGGGCCACTGGAACTGGATGGACTCAACATTTATGACGCAAGATGTTATAACGGCTATCTTACATCTCGAATTGGACTACGCTATAAAGAAAATGGTGAATCAAAGTTGTTCATGGGAGATTCTGTAATAAGAATGAAGGATGAAAGTACTATCGATACAGTTTATAAGTGGGTATCATAAGAGGTGAATAATTATTCGCTTTTTCTAGAAAATTGGGATGTTTTTACGTTGGATAGAAAAAGCGCATCGTCGATTATACCGGAATTTTAAGATTATTCTTGAAAAGAATTTTTAATTAGATTAGCCTTTTCTTAGGACGTCAAAATCTTACCTAAGAGGAGGCTTTTTGATGAATAAAGAAGAATTGCACAGCTATATTTTAAAGAGCACCGGCAACGAGAGTAACATCTGTCAGATATGCGCCATGAGGGATGGCGAGATAGTGTACGAAGACAGTTGGCGTGGCTTTGGGAATGACGACGCCGTTAATGTTAATTCAGTAACTAAGGGCGTTATGGCGCTCCTTACTGGAATAGCGCAGGATAAGGGCTTTATCAGGAGCGTTGATGAAAAGGTCATGGACTTTTTCCCGGACTATCAGGTTAAGCGTGGTGAGAAGACTATATATGATGTAACAATAAGGCACCTTATCACCATGACCGCTCCATATAAGTACAAGTCAGAGCCATGGACTAAGGTATGTACATCAGATGACTGGACCAGGGCTGCCCTTGACCTTCTTGGAGGCCGCGGGGGGATAACAGGAGAGTTTAAGTATGCGACTCTTGGTATCCAGATACTTGCAGGAATTATTGAAAACGCTACAGGGGAAAAGTGTATAGACTTTGCCAATAAGAATCTGTTTCTTCCCTTAGGAATCGCGGAGCACGTCATGCACGGCGATTCTAACAAGGAAGATCAGTTCAACTTCTTCATGAATAAGGGACCACGTAAGAACGAGTGGTACTCAGATCCCAAGGACACAGTCACAGCAGGCTGGGGCTTATGCGCTACAGGAAGAGACCTTGCAAGAATGGGTGATATGGTAGCGCATGACGGCAGATTTAAAGGTAAGCAGATCATTTCAGAAGCCTGGATCAAAGAGATGCTCACACCATATCAGAAGCTTGGCGAGAGATTCGGATTCATGGAATACGGATATCTTTGGTATAAGCCGATTGCAGAGCGTGAAGTATATGCCGCTATCGGTGACAGCGGCAACATCATATACGTCAATAAGGAAAAGAACGTATCTGTAGGAGTAACAGGAACCTTTAAACCAAGAATATTCGATAGGGTAGAGTTTATTGAAAAACGCATACTCCCACTTGTTGTTTGATGCAAGGATAAATGATTGCTTTTTCAGAGAGGGAACCATCTTATCTTTACCTGTTATACTCGCGAAGCCCAAGGTAATAGAACTTTTTGATCTTGTCCTTTAGGGACTTGGGCTCTATAACAAGAGCATCCCTTCCAAAACGCTTAAAGTATTCCTCAAGCTGAAGCTCAGGCCAGTCGAAGTAGTAGTGGTCTCCTTCAATCTTGGAAACTATAGGTCTGTTCTTGGTTATAGCTTTGAACTTTTTAACTCCATACTTATTAAGTCGCACAACTGCCTGTACAGTCTGCGATACTGAATGAGGGCTCCGGATAGCTTTTTCCTGGAGCTCTTTTTGTATGTCAGGATCTATGGTAAAAGAGTCAGATGTTACAAATACGCTTCTAAGTCTGGAGATTCTAAAGGTTCTGGGTCTGCCAACTTCTGTATCTATGCAGATAAGATAGTTGCACTGTTCCTCTTTGGATGGAGCGATCACGTAAGGCTCTACCTTATAAGATTTTTCATCTCCTGAAGTTGTATTGGTAAAAGACAGAACCTTGTGCTCCTTCAAAGCCCTGGTCATATCTTCATATGCATCCTTGAATATAATAGCTTCTCGCTCACTTCTTGGGATGGACAGGTATGAATTGAACATGTCTTTAAGGTACTGGGACAGCGAAGTGTCTTTTAACATATTATTCTCTATGATCCTTATGATCTCATAGGAAGAGCCGCTGACAGTAAGAGTCAGGGCGATGTTCTTACCTGTATGAAAAACCTTGAGAAGTTCGATATGGCTGCTTTCACAATTCCTTCAGGAAGAGAGGTCTGGGAGGGAAGAGTTGAGAAGTTCGACCTGCAAGAGCTTCGCTGCTACAGACAGTTAAATGACACTAAGCGTCTTGAAAGATCACTTGGAACGCTTGGAGGTGGTAATCACTTCATAGAGATAGACAAGGCTGCAGATGGAACGCAGTACCTTGTAATCCACTCTGGCTCAAGAAATCTTGGTAAACAGGTGGCTGAGATATATCAGACCCTTGCTGTCGACCTTGATAAGGGAATCGGCGAGTATTTAGAGGCAAGAGACGAGCTCATAAGAACATATAAGGAGCAGGGAAGACGTAAGGAGATACAGGCGGCCCTCAAAGACCTTTATAACCTCAAGTATCACGAGGAACCTATGACAATGCCGGAGGACCTTTGCTACTTATCAGGAAGATACCTTGAAGACTACCTTCACGACGTTGAGATATGTCAGCGTTTTGCCAGAAGAAACCGCGAGAAGATGGCAGAGATTCTCCTTTCTAAAAATGGACTTGCTGCAGGGGAGTCTTTTCACACGGTCCATAACTATATTGATACTAAGGAGATGATCCTCAGGAAGGGCTCAATCGCCGCCCATAAGGGAGAAAAGGTACTTATCCCTATTAACATGAGAGACGGATCTGTCCTTGCTATCGGCAAGGGTAACCCTGAGTGGAACTACTCAGCTCCCCACGGAGCAGGAAGACTTATGTCAAGAACTGCTGCCAAGAATAATCTCTCAATGGATGAGTACAAAGAGGCTATGAAGGGAGTCTACACATCATCTGTCTGCGAGGCGACCATCGATGAGGCGCCAATGGCCTATAAGTCACTGGAGGATATCATTGATGTAATAAAAGAGTCTGTGGAGATTGTTGATGTGATGAAGCCTATATATAACTTTAAGGCGTCTAACTAAAAATGGATCCAACCGCAAACGCTCATATCCGTCTGTTGAAAACCTCCATTTCTAAAGAGTTTATAAACTGCCAAATTCCTAAAAAACTTTTAGCTTAAATTTAGTTTCGTGATTCATACTTCATTCTAACAACAAACAAATTACTTCCGATTTAGCCGAGGATAGCTTATCGGATCACAAAAAGGAGCTAATCATGAAATTAAAAGAGTTAAAGAGAATCTTATCAATTGCAATAGTAACAATCATGTGCACAGCAGTAACAGCTTGCAACCAGGCTGATGCTTCTTCAAGTACGACAGAAACTTCTATTACTCAGGAAGTTGAAAATGAGGAAAGCGAAGCTCCTGCTAATATGCCAGAGGGAGAAGCACCTGAAGGAGAGCCAGGCGAGATGCCGGAAGGACAGGCGCCAGATGGAGAACCTGGAGAGATGCCTGATGGACAGGCTCCTGGAAACCCACCTGACGGAGAAGGCGGTGGCTTTGGAGGCGGCGGTAATAGTAGCGCTGATATTGACTATACTGGAGCTACAACGATCACTAGTGCTGATTCTCAGGATGGTCAGACCTATGAAAGCGACACTGCCGATGAAAGTGCACTTCTTATTACAACAAGTGATGATGTGACTATCTCTAATGCCACTGTAACTAAGACAGGTGATTCTGATGGCGGAGATAACTGCAATTTCTATGGCCTTAATGCAGCAGTTTTGGTTAAAGACGGATCGACAACCACTATCACAGGAGCAACTATCACTTCTGATGCAGATGGAGCTAACGGCGTCTTTTCATATGGCGGTAATGGTGGTCAGAACGGCGCTGAAGGTGACGGGACAACTGTTATCATCTCAGATAGTACTATCACAACAACCGGTGACGGATCTGGCGGCATTATGACAACAGGCGGCGGTGTTACAAAGGCATCCAACCTTACAATAGAGACTAGTGGAAGATCATCAGCTGCCATTAGAACAGACAGAGGCGGCGGAACAGTTACAGTTGATGGCGGAACATATACAACCAACGGACTTGGATCACCTGCTATCTATTCAACTGCAGATATCACAGTATCTGATGCTACACTGGTTTCAAACCTTTCAGAAGGTGTCTGCATCGAAGGTATTAATTCAATCACATTAAATGACTGTGATATGACAGCCAACAACACTGATACTAATGGTAATGCAACTTTTTACGACACTATCATGATCTACCAGTCAATGTCAGGAGATGCAGATAGCGGTACATCTACTTTCACTATGAATGGAGGATCACTTACAAGTAAGAATGGTCACGTGTTCCATGTAACTAATACAACAGCTGTTATCAACCTTGATGATGTTGAGATAGTAAACGAAGACTCAGATAATATCCTCCTATCAGTATGTGCTGATGGCTGGAGCGGAGATTCTAATGTAGCTACACTTAATGCTTGTAACCAGACTCTTGAAGGAACAATCCTTGTTGGAGATGATTCTGAACTTACACTTAACCTGACTGAGGGTTCAAGCTTTACAGGTACTATCAGCGGCGAGATCACAAACGCTAAGGGCGAAACTGTATCTACAGAAGTTGGAACAGTGTCTGTTTCAATTGATAGTGACAGCACATGGACACTTACAGCAGATACATACGTCACCTCTTTTGACGGAGATATATCAAGTGTAAATACCAACGGATACACTCTTTATGTTAATGGTGTAGCAATGAATTAAATATACTAAAATCAGTGGAGCTTGAAGAACTCAAGATGCCTTCCTGACTTATTTTTATAATAAATTTTTTATTGGATCAGTAAAGAAACCAGAAATGGATTTTTGTGCTGGTCCTTTTTTGTTGGTATATAAAGCTGGCTATAGTCTGTACCTATAGCATGTCATAAAAATAAGGTATGGCCTGATCTATTGACCCTTCAAGTGCGGATTGATATGATTTCTACTCAAAAGGAGAGCGTAAGTGATACTTCTTTTTTACCATCATTTTAGAGAAAGAAGAGGGAAAGATTATGAGAAAAGTATCTGATGTAAATGTTAATAAGGCTAAAAAAGTAATTGCGGTGATCACCATCGCATCAGCAGTTATGTCATCTGTAGCAGGATGCGGTTCATCTGATAGTTCAAATGCATCAGCTGCTAACACTTCAGGCAGTGATAGTACAAGTGTAGTAGAAAACAGTGCTGATGGTAATGTAGAAGTTAAGACATACAGGATTGCAACAGAAGGAGCATATGCTCCATACAACTACATTGGCGAAGACGGTCAGCCTGACGGATATGATATAGCTGTTGCCAAGGCTGTTGATGAACTTATTCCGGAAGTTGAATTCACATATGAGGCTGTTGAGTGGTCATCAATATTTGCGGGTCTTGAAGCCGGAAGATATGATCTTATCGTAAGCCAGACAGCTAAGACTCCTGAAAGAGAAGAGAAATATCTTTTTACAGAGACAGCATATTCATGGGAAGTTGGTGCTATAGCTTATAAGGCTGGAAGGACAGATATAAAAAGCCTTGAAGACCTTGCGGGCAAGACTCTTACAGTTGGAGTTGGAAGTTCCAATGCAAGCTTTATAGAAGGATGGAACGAAGAACACGGCAATGTTATAGATGTTATATACGGTGATGGTGATATCAATAAGGCACTTCTTGATGTTCAGGAAGGCAGAGTTGATGCAACACTGGTAAGTCCTGTAACAGCAAAGCTTACGGTAGATGAGCAGGGGCTTGATGTTGAGTTTGCTCTTAGAGATGATGAAGAGGCCCAGCCTGCTTACTGGCTGTTTGCCAATACTGCTGATAACGAAGAGCTGATTCCTCTCGTAGATGCCGCTATCAAGCAGCTGATCGAAAGCGGTAAGCTTAGCGAGATCAGTAAACAATATCTTGGAGATGACTATTCAACCCTGGAAGCAGTTAATTCAAGGGTATCAAACTGATAAGGATTTGCCGGAGGACATATGGGAAGCGTATTTGATTTTAACTTCATGATAAGTACCATACCTGAGATCATAAAATTCTTACCGGTCACGCTTATGATCGCGGTTTATTCAGGGATAATCGCATTAGTACTCGGCTTTGCGGTGGCTATTGTAAGAGTTTTTAAGGTGAAGATTCTTTCACCCATATGTCTGGTGTACATATCATTCATAAGGGGAACACCTGCCATGGTGCAGCTACTTGTGGCATATTATGGAATCCCAATAATGCTAAAGGGTATAAATGAAAGCCTTGGCACTAACTGGAATGTAACAGGAATACCCGCAAGCGTATTTGCTGTTATAGCTCTTGCACTTAACTCTGGCGCATTTATGTCAGAAACGATCAGAAGTGCTATTTTATCTGTTGATGCAGGTCAGCTTGAAGCCTGTTACAGCGTGAATATGTCGACTTTCCAGGCTATGCGAAGGATTATTCTTCCCCAGGCATTTACAGTGGCACTTCCGTCTCTTGGAAACTCGCTTATTTCACTTCTTAAAGAGACAAGTCTTATCTTCAATATCTCAGTTATAGAGATGATGGCTGCTGCGAAGATAGTTGGATCAAGATCTTTCAGGTTTTTTGAAGTATATATAGTAGTCGCTCTTATTTACTGGGGATGCTGCCTTACTATGGAGAGAATCCTGGTACTACTTGAAAGATCAACAAGAAAATACGAAAGAAATGTGGCGAAATGATAGATATAAGAGGACTGAAAAAATCATATGGTGATCAGGAAGTTCTTAAAGGTGTGGACTTTAAGGTGAAAAAAGGGGAGATAGTCACCCTGATCGGACCATCCGGTGCCGGTAAGACCACCCTTTTAAGAACACTTAACTGGCTTGATGCACCAAGTGACGGAGTGATCACAATAGGTGACGTTACTGTGAATGCTTCGAAGGCTACCAAGCAGGATATACACAGACTTCGAAAGAAAACTGCAATGGTTTTCCAGCATTACAATCTTTTTGCCAATAAGACTGCCCTTGAGAATGTGACAGAAAGCCTTATATATGTCAAGAAGATGAAGAAAAAGGAAGCTGTAGAGATAGGAAAAGAACTGCTAGACAAGGTGGGCCTTCTTGATAAAGCAGATGCTTATCCTGCTTTTCTTTCTGGCGGGCAGCAGCAAAGAGTTGGAATCGCAAGGGCTCTTGCCGTAGAACCGGATGTAATCCTCTTTGATGAGCCAACCAGTGCTCTCGACCCGGAATGGGTAGGAGAGGTGCTATCTGTAATGAACGAGATAGCCAAAGGCGGAATGACGATGATCGTAGTCTCTCATGAGATGCGCTTTGTAAAAAGCGTAGCAACTAGAGTCGTGTTCCTTGATGGCGGCGTGATCGTAGAAGAGGGGACTCCTGAGAAATTATTCACCAGTCCTGAAAATGAGCGTACCAAGCAATTCCTTAGAATGGCGCACCTTGGAGATATACCGGATGATTATGTGATTTAGAAATAAGTATGGAAGGATCGTGATCAGCGTTATGGCAAAAAAAGAAAACCCATATAAGGAATACGGCATAGCAACGCAGGCAGTTCATACAGGAACCGGATATGATAAGGAGACAGGTGCTGTCAGAAGACCACTTCATATGGCTAACAGTTACAAGCTTCCGGATGATCTGTCTAAGGTGAACTATTCATCGACTGATCTTTTGATGTATTCAAGAAATGGTAATCCCAACCAGCACTGGCTGGAAGAGAAGATCGCTGCGCTGCATGAAGCAGATGATGCGATCGTGCTTGGAAGCGGTGTTGCTGCGCTTCACGCACTGTTTTGGACACTTCTTAAGTCAGGTGACAGGGTTATATATCCGAAAGTCAGTTATATGGCTGTGTATCGCCTCTTTCATGAACTCTTTAATAAGAAGTTTGGCGTTGAAACTGTGATGGTTGATATGACTGATATTAGTGCTGTGAAAAAAGCTATCACCCCCGGAACACGCCTGGTACATATTGAAACACCTGATAATCCAACAAATGGAGTGACTTATATTGAAGAAGTGGTTAAGATAGCTCATGAAAATGGAGCGCTGGTATCTGTCGATAATACATTTGCATCCCCTTATAATCAGAGGCCACTTAGCTATGGAGCTGATTTTGTAGTGGAATCCCTTACCAAGTTTATAAACGGTCATGGAGATGCCCAGGGAGGAGCGATTATATCTAATGATCTTCAGACAATGGACCGTATCCGTTACGAGGCTCAGGTCAATGTGGGTTCAGTCATAAGCCCTTTTAATGCATGGCAGATATTCAGAGGCTCAGTTTCTTTTCCACTTCGTATGAAAAGAATAAATGATTCCGCACTGCAGATAGCTACATGGCTGGAGCACAGAGATAACGTTACGTTTGTGTCCTACCCTGGCCTTGAGAGTAACAAAGGGCATATAATTGCCAAAAAGCAGATGAAAAATGGTTTTGGAGGAGTGATCTCTTTTGGCGTAAGGGCAGATGATAAGGCTGTTGAGCGTTTATGCGCGGCACTAAAGGTAGTAACGTTTGCGGTATCACTGGGACATGATGAAAGCCTTATATTTCCGCAGCCAAGTTATGATGAGAGAATTAATTTGTATACTGAGGAATTCAGGAACGGTTTTATAAGGTTCAGCGTGGGACTTGAAGAACCGGAAGATATTATTGCAGATCTGGATCAGGCTTTTCAGAGCATTGGACTTTGATCTGGGAAAAAAAGCTTTGAATAAATCTTGTAAAAAGAATATAAAGGATCAGCAGTGAATTCAGAGATGGATCATTGCTGATCTTTTTCATTAGGATAATTGCGAAAAGTCCTGTAATAATGCGGCTTTCCGTACATAGAAGTACATCCATGTACTTCTAAACATGTACTAGATGACCTCCTGTATCTTCTGATATATTATTACTATGATCT
Organism: uncultured Butyrivibrio sp.; assembly: GCA_947168935.1. Taxonomy (GTDB): domain Bacteria; phylum Bacillota; class Clostridia; order Lachnospirales; family Lachnospiraceae; genus Butyrivibrio. The sequence continues at coordinate 11,427 of CAMVNV010000073.1, forward strand.
GTGATAGAATAGTGGAACTATAGTTTTGATATATCTTTTGCAGAGTTTATCAGGAGTAGAATATGTATCCAAATGATAATCTTGAAACAATTAGAAGAGACATGCTTAACTACGGTCTGTCCTTTGCAGATACGTATCAGGACGCCCCTTTTCATGATGCAAATTGGCAGCTTATTCGTTACAAGGGCAATAAGAAGGCCTTTCTATGGACCTATGAAAAGGATGGCTATATCAATCTCAACGTTAAGGTAGATCCTGACAAAGCCTACTTTTGGAGAAATGCATATAAATCCGTTATCCCAGGATATCATCAGAACAAGATGCATTGGAACACAGTAATCCTTGATGGAAGCATCCCGGATAAGGATGTGAAGCTTATGATCGCAGAAAGCTACGATCTTATATCTGACTGTCCATCAAAACGTATCTATGACGCAGTCAAGAAGATTCCTTATGGATACGTGGCAACTTACGGTCAGATAGCAGAAGTCGCTGGTGATAAGAAGATGGCAAGGGCCGTTGGTAATGCACTTCACAAAAACCCTGATCCTGATAACATCCCCTGCTTTAGAGTGGTTAACTCAAAGGGCGAGCTTGCAGGAGAATTTGCTTTTGGAGGAGCAGGTGCACAGGCAAGGCTCCTTGAAGCAGAAGGTATAGAAGTAATAGATGGCAAGGTTGACCTTAAAAGGTTTCAATGGGATGGGAGATAGAGACTATGATGAATACTTTTGTGGATGCACTGCTAAGTGAAAAGACAAATATGATCCCTGATGAGTATGACTGGTTTGCTCCTTTGATCGGTGACTGGGATTGTGATTATTATGATGAGCCCACTAAAGGGCAGAAGAGACATGTCAAGGGAGAATGGATATTCAGGCGTGTTCTTGAAGGTGTAGGAATTCAGGATATCTTTATTTTCCCATCAAGAGATACTAGAGAAAATGATCCTCAGCCTGATGGAGAGTACGGAACGTCTCTTCGCATGTATAACAAAGATAATAAATGCTATGACGTGGTTTATACCTGTGCTGGAACGATGAAAAGGCTGACTTTCAAAAAAGAAGATGATAGGTTGGTTGGCAAAGTATTAGATGAAGAGAATACCTATTGGATTTTTTCAGATATTACGAATAACAGTTTTCACTGGGAATTTGTTATAGAAAAAAATGGCTCTAGAGAGCTTGTATGTGAGATTTTGGGAAAGAGATAAATAATGATCCTTATTTTTGACTATTTCGAAACACTACTTAATAACAAAAGCATGGATTTCAATCGAGGATTGAAGCCCTTTTGGGAGAAATATTACAAAGACAGATGCCAGAATTAAGGTTGCCTGGCTCAATAAAAAGGGCGAAGAGGATTCTGATAATCTTGCAACATATGTAGTCAACAAAATGGATGATTTAAGTTTTTGAGGAGCTGGAGTTATTAAAAACTGCGGCGGAGTATTTCTTAGAGAACTATACAGTGAAACCTTCAAAGAGGATATTCATATGTATGTTATAAATAATTACAACAAGTAGGAGCAGTAAATGGTAGATTTAAAAAAGTCAATTGAAGAACTGGAAAATGATTATTGGGGCGAGCCCACACATGATACGTACATAATAGTTACATGTCATGAAGCCAGGCAAAAGCCCATTGAAAGCTTATCTGACGAAGAAATCAGATGTTTGATCGGACAAAAGATCGGACTTAAATATCTTTTGCCTTTAGCAATGGAAATATTAGAGGAAGATCCACTTATATGCGTAACACATTTCGAGGGAGACCTTCTCCTGGCACTATTAAGACTTGATGCAAGAGACTGGGCAGATAATCAGGATGAACTTAAGAACCTTAAAAAGATAATTCAGGATAATCTCTCTGATATCGAAGTGAGTGAAGAAATCCCAAGTGAACTTTTAGAAAATTACAAATAAACTATTTTGATAATAAAAACAGTATTAGTAAAGACGTAACAGAAGGAAATGACATGGCAATAAGACAGGCGAAAAGCTCGGATGTATCTCGCATTGCAGAGCTTATAGTTACAAATTACCGCATGAATTTTTACCCGATCTTTAAGTACGATAAGTTTTACTTTGATGAACTTAATGTTTTGGATCTGGCAAAAGAATATTTAGATGACCCTAATCTTCTTAATAACACCTACGTATACGACGACGGCGTAGTTAAGGGGATGATAAGGCTTGATGGCAATGAGATAGTGAAGCTGTTTGTAGAGCCGCAGTTTCAAAGTCAGAAGATAGGAGCAAAGCTCCTTTCTTTTGCAACTTTGGAAAAGGGCGCTAACTGGCTTTGGGTACTTGAGCAAAATGAAAGAGGCATTGCTTTTTATAAGCGCAATGGATTTGAATTTACAGGTGACAGGATCATTGAAGATGAGTGGGTTCCGCTTCTTAAAATGAAGCGGTCATAAGCTCTATTTATGGCTGTGAGGAAAAAAATGGAACAAATGTTATCCGTTGAAGAAGCTGTTCAGACAGTATTTTCTGAGTTAGCAGAATATACCGGATGGAAATTATTAAAGAGCCAAAGATGTCTTAAGAAAAAAGTTAATGATGTAGAACTTAAAATCGACTTTTTTACATCCAAATGGAATCACTCATATGAGTATGTTGGGATTAATGCCCAGTTTACCATGGTTTATAAGAAACTTGGAAAGTCCCCTGTGCAAAATTCAGTGGCATGCTATGAATATCGTCCTAAAGAAGGGGAGGATTCATACTGGTTTGATATCTCTTCTAAGGATAAGCTTGAAAAAGTGATCGATATATTAAAACATGAGATTGATCAGACAGCACTGCATTATGCAAGTAAATTGGAAAGTGACCGCGAAGACGCTGCTAGAGAACTTCTTGAAAAGCATTTTGATGAATTTAACGTGAAACTGGCATTTGTTGCAGCAATCCTAGGCCTTGATTCAGTTGTTCAAAAAGCCCGTGAAATATATGATGCATTGTCAGATGTTCAGAGGCAGCAGGTTGAAGATTATAAAAACGGAGATCGGACTTTTTGCTGGATGATCAATCCAACTAATCTAAAGTATATTATTGATAATCATTTGGTAGATTAATCTGAAGATGAAAAAGAGTTTTTCCAGAATAAAGAAAGTGTGAAAAAGAATGACAAAAGAATTTGATATAGTACCACTTCCTAAAGATAAATGGAAAGGGATTCCAATCCCGCTTACTACCAGAAGTGACAGTTACTATGATTTTGAAATAGATCCTTTTGATAAAGAAGGATGTTCGATCAAGATAGTGAGAAAGCCTGCGGAACAAGAAATTGTTCATACTCCCGACGAGTATGACTTTCCGGATTCTTTGTATCAGGATCATTGGGATAAGGCTGAGGCTTATGGAGTTGTAGGTGATGATGGGAAACTTCTTGCCTGCATTGAAGTGTGTCCTGAAGAGTGGTCCAACAGACTTATGGTTACAGAATTGTGGGTGGCAGACGAACTTCAAGGTATTGGCCTTGGAAAGCGTCTTATGGACAAAGCAAAGGAAATCGGCAAAGAGCAAAATCGCCGAGCTATTATTCTTGAGACACAGTCCTGTAATACAAAGGCAATAGGTTTTTATCTTCATCAGGGATTTGAGATTATTGGTTTTGATACTTGTTGTTACACAAACAATGATATTGGAAGACGTGAAGTTAGAATCAATCTGGGATTCTTTTTTAACCGTGAAGGCCGAAGAAGATGACAAAATGTCGCGAAGTATTGCAACTTGAAATGGATGGAACTTGCTTATGAAAATACTGGTAATTGGTGGTACAAGATATTTTGGAATTCCAATGGTCAATGCATTGCTAAAAAAGGGGCATGATGTGACCATTGCTACAAGAGGAAATGTTAAGGTGTCTTTTGACGGAGAAGTTAGATATGTCACTCTCGACCGAATGGATCCAGTAAGCGTTAAAGAAGCTTTAGATAACCAGAAGTATGATGTGATCATTGATAAGATTGCCTATAGTTCTAATGACGTAAAAGCCCTTTTGGAAAATGTCAGCTGTGATAGATATATTCAGATGTCTACCTGTTCTGTTTATCCCAAGGAACACGCAAATATAAGTGAAGATGAGTTTGTAACAAGCGAATATCCATTAGAGTGGATGGACAGAATCTCAGATTATGAAAAGACTAAGCGTAATGCTGAGAGAGCGGTTTTGGAATTCATGGACCCGTTGGCCTGTACTTTTGTGCGCTATCCGGTTGTCCTTGGAGAGAATGACTATACTAAGAGACTAAATTTTTATATAGAACATATAAAGAATGATCAGCCAATGTACGTTGATGATCTTGATGAGGCAATGGCATTCATACATGAGAAGGAAGCCGGAGAATTTATTGCGTATCTTGCAGATCATCCTTTTAGCGGACCTGTTAATGGTTGCTCTAATGGTGTTATTAAGATTTCCGATATTATAAACTATGCAGAAAAGAGAATTGGTAAAAAAGCTATTCTGGATGAAAAAGGAGAAGTAGCACCATTTAATGGATTTACCGATACATTTAGCTTAAGAACCGAGAGAGCAAAAGCGGCAGGCTATATATTCTCTGAACTTGATAGTTGGATTTATAAACTGATCGATCACGAAATTGAAAAGTAAATACTATAGAAGCGAAAAAACTAGAATAATATACTATAGCTAAAAATGGGGGGGATTACATCTTGGATTTACCAATACCAACACATCTGCAAGCATATCTAAAACCAGTCGGAGATGAAAATACAGAATTTGAAGTAAGAGGAGAATTATACTGTTTATGCGGCTGCGAAGAATTTGAGGTCTGGGAAAGTAATGACCGTCAAATAGTAAAAGCTAAATGCAAGCAGTGCGGACAGGAAATAGAAATATTCGATTCAGGAAGACACGGATGGAATGGTTTTGTGTGCCATGATGATTTTCTGGATCGTTCTTTACCATTCAATAAGTATACATGCTCCGAATGCGGTCAAGATATATTCAAAGTTTCGGTTTATATATCATCGCAAGGAAAACAAGATTATATGGAAGAGGCAGATGATGAAGCATTTTCAGAGGATAACTGGGTAAATGCTTTTGAGTGGATATCACTTTCCCTGAACTGTAAGAAATGTTCTTATGTTGAAAACGGTTGGCTTGATATGGAAACGATGTAAATTTAATAATTTATTTTTACAAAGAGATTGAGGAATCTATGATGATTTTAAACATTTCGAGGGCGCAATAATGGATAAAAACAAGATAGCTGATTTTATAAGTAAACAAAAAGTATCGTTTATCTGTTCTATAGACGAAGATGGCTTTCCCAACGTTAAAGCTATGTTAAGGCCAAGAAAGATTGAAGGGTTACATCAGTTCTATTTTTCTACAAACACTTCTTCAATGCGAGTAAAGCAGTATCTGAATAATCCCAATGCCAGTATCTACTTTTATCATAAAGGCCTGATCAAATATACGGGAGTTATGCTGAAAGGCAAAATGGAAGTGCTGACTGACCAGGAGACCAAAAATATGATCTGGCGAAAGGGCGATACCATTTTTTACAAAGGCGGAGTTACTGACCCTGACTACTGCGTTCTGAGATTCAAGGCTGAGAGTGGAAGATACTATTGTGATCTGAAGACAGAGAGTTTTACGATTGAGTAGAGCATATTCTTGTAACGGACACGAGGGAAGAATATAAGACAGTGGACACAGACAGGGATTATTTTTTTATGTAATTGGAGTAAGTTTTATTATGAACGATAGACCGGAACTAACTACTGCTTTAGATGGAAAAACTTTTCGGAACTACTATTATTTGAAAGAAGAATTGGTAGATTTC
>CAMVNV010000074.1 GCA_947168935.1 uncultured Butyrivibrio sp.
GCTGACCTTCTCGCTCCCGAGGCTTTCGAACATCATGGATGATATCTTTGCGTCGCCCCTTCGGACATTGTGGCCCCGCCACAATGTCTAGCGATAGAAATATTCGCTCCAGCCCGGACATGGTGACTATGTCACCATGTCTAGCGATAATAATATCCGCTCCAGCCTGGACATGGTGACTATGTCACCATGTCTAGCGATAAAAATTTTCAATTTTTATCGCCTTATACCTTTTCCTGAATCTGCTTTCCAAGAATACCCGTAGGCTTAACAAGCAGCACTACGATAAGCACTGCGAATACGATCGCGTCTGAAAGCTGTGAGGAGATATAACTTCTTCCAAGAATCTCGATTATTCCAAGAACTATTCCGCCGATCATGGCACCTGGAATTGAACCGATTCCGCCAAGTACTGCTGCTACGAATGCCTTGATACCAGGCATAGCACCTGTATATGGATTAAGTGTCGGATATGCTGAGCAAAGGAGTGCTCCAGCTATTGCTGCAAGAAAAGAACCTATAGCAAAAGTAAGGGAAATAGTTCTATTAACATTAATTCCCATAAGCATTGCTGCGCCTCTGTCCTGAGAAGCTGCAAGCATTGCCTGTCCGTCTTTAGTCTTGTGAATGAAAAGCTGAAGTCCTATAAGGACCACGATACTGACTGCGATTGTGACTATAGTAACGCCCGGAATCTTAAGGGATGCGATAGTAATTCCTTCCCACTTGATAATGGATGTGAAGGACTTAGGATCTGATCCGAATATAAGAAGGGCGAGATTTTCCAAAAGATAGCTGACACCGATAGCGGTGATCAGAACTGCAAGAGGAGAGCCTGCCTCCCTGAGAGGTCTGTATGCTATTCTCTCTGTGAGTACGCCGACTGCAGTACATATAAGCATCGCAAGTACTACGCCTATGACCATTCCAACTCCGGAACCACTAAAGGCTGCGACGATGGTAAAAATAGCATAGCATCCAACCATGATGAAATCGCCGTGGGCGAAATTGAGCATCTTGGCTATTCCGTAAACCATGGTATAACCAAGGGCTATGATAGCATAAACACTTCCAAGGCTTATGCCGCTGATCAGATATGTAAGGAAATTCATCTTTTACCTCTTTCCGTGGGGGTGTGCCTCGAAAACATGTTCACTCCGTCATTCTTTAACAATAATTCTATCCCAATAATAATTGTCTTACTATATATTATAGCTATATAATATTAAAAAACATCAAATAATGCACTTAATATAGAACGTTGTATTCTATGTTGTATTCTATGTTGTATTCTATGTTGTTTTCAATTATCTAAAAAAGGCATCCGGTACGGACTTCACTGCCCGAACCGGACTGCCTGATTTATTTAAAACCCCTGTTAATTCAATACGAATCTTGTTTCTATGCACCCAGATACAGGATGTATCTAGTGCATGTTCAGAAGTCCATGGATGGACTTCTATGCACAAATTACTGTGCAAGTACGTATTCACCGTTCTTGATAACAACAGCCTTAGGCTCCTTTGTAGGCTCGCCTGTTGCTGACCATGTCATGCCAAGAGATGTAAGTCCGTCAACTGAGATTTCTGTCATTGCTGTCTTCATAGCGTTGCAGATATCTGATGTGCTCATATCAGGTGTAAGACCAGCCTTTTCAGCTGCTGCTTTGATAGCATATACAGCATCATATGCATCTGCTGCGAACTGGTTAGGTACTATCTCATGAGCTTCCTTGAACTTCTTTACGAAATTCTGAGTAAGGTCATCTGTAGCATCTGCTGAGAATGGTGTAAGAAGCATAAGTCCTTCTGCAAGAGATGTGTCGAAGTTCTCAACTCCGAGGATACCATCCATACCATCGCATCCGAAGAATGTAGCTGTAGCGCCCATTGTAGATGCCTGCTGAAGGATAAGTGCTGCTTCTGAATAATAGATAGGAAGGAAGATAAGCTCTGCCTGTCCATCGATTGCTTTCTGGATCTGAACTGAGAAGTCTGTCTTGGAATCTGCTGTGAAAGCTTCCTGAGATACGATCTCAAGTCCCTGGTTAGCAGCTTCTGCTACGAATGTCTCTGTTATACCAGATGAATATACATCTGAGCTGTCGTAGATGATAGCTATCTTAGTTGCAAGTTTATTCTGTCCAATATACTGAGCTGAAGCTGTTCCCTGTGCAGGATCCGAGAAGCATACGCGGAATGCGTTATCATACTTAACACAGTCAACTGCTGATCCTGAAGGTGTTATCTGGAACATATTGTCGTTGTGCGCTTCGTCAGCAACTGCGATACAGCAGCCACTTGTTGTAGAACCAACTATGAACTGAGCGCCCCAGTCTTTTAATGTATTGTAAGCATTAACTGATTTCTGGTTATCACACTCGTCATCTTCTGCTTTATATTCAATCTGATATCCGTTGATACCACCAGCTGCATTGATCTCATCTACAGCAATCTGAGCACCCCACTGAACAGCGTTGCCATAAGCTGCTGCTCCACCTGTGAAAGGTCCGATCGCACCAATCTTGAATACATCTGAAGAAGATGATGATCCTGAATCTGACCCTGAACCTGCTCCACATCCTGTAACAAGAGAAAGAGCCAGAGCCGCACACATAGAAATGCTTAACAGTTTCTTTTTCATAATATATCCTCCTTAACCTTTAGTGAAAACTCAAAGACAGCACATGTATCCTTGTATACAATGTGTCCAAAAATATAATTTTATTATGGCAGACTTTTACGCTTTGTCAAGTCAAAGTGTAAAAGTTATATTGAAAACAAAGCCATTTCTGATAGGAAGCTATTCCCTATTAAATAAAAAACGGAGTGCCATCTTAAATATCTTTAAAATAACACTCCGTCGTATTACTCATAACATTTAGTCATTTAGTAACAAACACTTATATTTTCCATTATTGAATCAAGTATTCAATAATACATATTTTATTATCAGGCTTTTAGATCTTGTCCTTACAATACTCTGCCAGCTTCTCAAGAGCCATAGCGTGTGATGCCTTAAAATAGATTACTGAACCATCTGTAAGTAGACTGTCCAGCTGATCTTTAGCACTCTCAGCATCATCATAGCATGTTACATCCATAAGCCCGCCGCGCTTTGCTTCATCAGCTATGAACTTTGCTCTTTGACCTATTGTGATAAGAGTATCTATAGAGAGGTCTGCAGCTTTTTTACCAACGCTTCTGTGAAGTTCTTCTTCAAGATCTCCAAGTTCAAGCATATCGCCAAGAACAGCTACTCGTTTTGATCCATCAGTATTAGCAAGGGTACTTAAACCTGCTTTCATGGACTGAGGGTTGGCATTATAGGTATCGTTATAGATAGTAATGCCGTTTCCAAGGTGCCATGTTTCCATTCTCATGGCTGTTGGTTTGTAGTGCTTAATTCCGTCGATGATCTCTTCATAGGACATATCAAGCTTCTTGGCTACAGCTGTAGCAGCAAGAACTGGATAGATCATGTGCTTACCACGAGCAGGAACCTTGATGGTATCTTTTTCATCAATACCTGTACGTGTTCTTCTTACTATCATTGTAAACTCAAGTCCGTCCTGAAGTGTATCATCAATATCAAGTGCACCATAGTCAGCGTCTGCATCTTCACCGACCCATTTAAATCTGTACTCAGCCTGAAGTTCCTCATTATCCTTAAGCTTAACAAGATACTCATCATCAGCATTCATTACTGCAAGGCCGTCAAGTGACAGGCCGTTGAATATCTCGCATTTAGCCTTAAAGATATTTTCTCTTGAACCAAGGTTACCGATATGTGCATCACCTATATTTGTGATAACAGCCATAGTGGGATGTGTGATACGTGTAAGGTAGTTGATCTCTCCCATATGGTTCATTCCCATCTCAACAACGGCAACTTCAGTATTTCTGTCAATTCTGAAAAGGGTTCTGGGAACACCTATATTATTATTATAGTTACCTTCTGTAGCGATAACATTGTACTTTTCTGAAAGGACAGATGCGATCATGTCCTTCATTGTTGTCTTACCAACGCTTCCGGTAACAGCAATGATCGGGATCTGGAACTGCATACGATAGTAGCTGGCAAGATCACCTACTGCAAGAAGTGTATCAGGAACCAGCACATAGAACTTACCTGGGATCTTTTCCTCGGGCTCTTTGGAAACAACTGCTCCAACAGCACCTGCATTCAGGGCAGCATTAACAAAATTGTGCCCGTCCATCTTTTCTCCAACTATGGCAAAAAACAGATCACCTGGCTGTGCTTTTCTGTTATCGGAAATTACACGTCTTACGACAGTGCTTTCTGGAATTTCAGGTGTCAGAAGTTCACCAAATGTTGATTCGATGATTTGCTTAAGCGTAATATTCTCCATTTTTTCCTCATGCCTTTCACATCTTGTAAACAGTATGCAGATTTATTTGTACGGATACAGGACGTATCTTGTACATGTTTAGAAGTCCATGGATGGACTTCTATGTACGGATACAGGACGTATCTTGTACATGTTTAGAAGTCCATGGATGGACTTCTATGTACGTTATTGCGATAATATCACTTTGTACTTATTATATCACTGTCTGTGGTATATCTGCGACGCCATTTTTCAAGTGCATCTTCTACGATAAGCTGGCACAGGTCATCATATTCTATTCCTGATACGCCTGCTTCCTGAGGTACAAGGCTTGTAGGTGTCATTCCGGGAAGTGTATTTACTTCAAGGAAATAGATATTATCATTTTCATCTACGATGAAATCTGAACGGGAGTATGTTCTAAGTTCAAGCGTTTCATGAACCTTAAGAGCCATCTCGCCCATTTTTTTGGCAAGGTCTTCAGAAAGTCTTCCAGGACAGATGTGATCAGCTCCTGTGGCAGTATACTTATTCTCATAGTTATATCCACCCTCGATAGGAACGATCTCAACGTTTGGAAGAGCTTTGCCCATGAGAACTGCATTAGTAAACTCGCGTCCTTCTATGAACTGTTCGATAAGGATATCACTGCCATATTCAAGAACATTTCTAAGGGCAGACTCAAACTCTTTTTCTTCCTTAATGATATATACACCAACGGAAGATCCGCCAGTAGGAGTCTTAACTACGCATGGGATCTCGTTTTCAGCCATCATGCGTGGAATATCTTCTTCGGATACGCCTGTGTATGAATTCCACTTAGGAGTATTAACGCCCTGAGGTGCTACCATCTGCTTGGTCATGATCTTGTCCATACCTATAGCTGCGCCAAGGTGGCCTGATCCTGTATAAGGAATTCCAAGAAGATCAAAGGTTGCCTGAAGACGACCATCTTCACCGTTAAGTCCGTGAAGAGCGATAAATACTACGTCTGCCTTTGTGCAGATATCAAGTACGCCTCTTCCAAATAAAGAAGGGCTCTTGAACTTACGCTCTGAACGAACTCTCTCAAGATCAGGAGTAAGTCCGTCAAAAGAAACATCCTTAAGCTCTGGAAGATTATCAAAGAGCTGACCCGGATCAGCAATGATATCTTCTCCCATATCCTCAAGTCCCATGTACATATCTACAAGGACTGCTCTGTGTCCTTTTCTTCTGAGGGCTCCACATACCTTTGTTCCTGAGATAAAAGAAATCTCGCGTTCTGTGGAAAGCCCTCCACATAATACAACTATATTCATAATAAAACCTCTTTATTTCTTATATATGTATTCAAGATCATGCATCTGATCTTGCATAAGCATTCTTCATTACATTACATGCTTCGTTGAGTACAGAAGAAAGAACCTTTGCTGTCTCTTCCTGAGCCATCTTGGCAGTTTCTGCATTAGCTTTTTCACTAAGCTTAACAGCTGCAACACCTTTTGCCTTTTTAAGCTCTTCATCATAGCGGTTAATGATCTCATGACACTTACCATGAACCTTGAGCTGATATCTTTCAATAGTGTTAAGGCTTGCCTTATAGGATGCGTTAGCAAGAGCTCCTATAAGTCTACTGTTCCAGTACATAGAATCAGTAGAAACCTTTCCATCTGTACAGCCAAGGAAATCAGGCACTTCATTAATATTAACGTACATAGGTATCATTACGTTAAATACGTTTGAACCAAAGGCAACCCACTGAATAGCAGGAGCGTCAGGTCTTATCTGAAGAAGTGACATAAAGTCTGTACGGTTTATACCGATGGAACGGAAAGCTCCTCGCATTGAAGGATCTCCGTAGCTTCCATATGGATCATATGGAGTTCCCTGGAAGTGACTGGACAGAAGGTACTTAACGTCCTCTTCTGTGATCTTTTTCTCAGGAATAAGTGACCATGGAATATCATTGGAATCTGGTCTGTAATCAGCACTTGGGCCATCCCAGTAGTAGGTATGAGGATTTAAGTATCTCTCCATGAACCATGCTCTTGGTGTGTTATATACGTGATCAGCATCTTCGTGTGAGCCAAATGCATATCTTGCGTTGAAGCCCTCTGAGATAGACAGGTCAAGGTGACCTTTTTCTATGAACTCTTTCATATCAGCTGAGCACATGTGGTTTTTCTGAGCTCCAAGGGCATCTTCAAGGTCAAAATGGTCGATTCCCATCTGGTTGGGCATAACTACATATGCTTCATCTGGTACTCTTTTTGCGATCCAGTGATGACCACCTATTGTCTCAAGCCACCATACTTCATCCTTATCAGCAAAGCCGATACCGTTCATCTCGTAGGTTCCGTATTTTTTAAGAAGAGATCCAAGACGAACTACGCCTTCTCTTGCACTCTTAATATATGGAAGTGTGAGAACTACAAGGTCCTCTTCACCGATACCACCCTTTTTGAGGGAAGCATCAAGACATGGATCAAGGCCCTGAACTCTTTCATTAGAAGTAATAGTCTCTGTTGCTGTCATTGCAACTCCGGCAGCGTTAATACCGCTGGCAGCCCAGATACCTTCGCCTTCTACAGCGTTAGGAACACATGTATACTGCATAGGATCATCCGGAAGGTCGATCTTGGCTCCGGATATAACAGATTTATATTTTCTTGGCTGATCTTCAGGCTTTACAACCGCGTATTTCTTGGGCATGAAGCTACCTGCGCCTGAATCATCGTTTCGTGCCATCATTGTTGAACCGTCGTAAGAAGCTTTCTTACCAACAAGTATTGTCGTACAAGGCATAGTCATCCTCCTCTTTACGTTTATCAGGTTTACACTTTTTCGTATTTAATCTTATCTGTTCATATATGTTTACATAATATATGGAAAACACTTATAATTTTGTATGTGTTTGTTCAAGGCTTTTTAGCCCTACATATCATAACTTTATTCATATAAAAACTCAACCCGCTTACAACAAGGCGTAAATCGCACATATTATCTTCAGCCTTTTCAAAAGCTGCAGGCGGGCGCGGCTTACCAGAAAGGATCATCAGTGATGAAATCCGCTTCAGACATAATTACAAGGCCTAATAATTCCCGTATTAAGTCTCATTTATCTGCATTTACTATCACCATATGCATGATGACCATTTTTTGTATCATGATGCGTATCACACCCTTTGGTGATAATACTTTCCTCTACGACGATGTCAGACGAGAGTTTATACAATATTATGTTCATTTAAAGCACGCCCTTATGGGAGATGCTTCCCTTGCATATTCAAGAAGTAAGGGTATGGGCGGGTCCATGTTCGGACTTTTTATTAACTACATGTCCTCTCCCCTTAATCTTATCTATGTCCTTTTTCCTGTTAAGGCCTTCCCAACAGTTCTGACAATTCTCATCATATTCAGAATGGGTCTGTCAGCTTTTACTGCAGATGTGTTTTTAGGACACCTTAATCTGAAACACACAGTAGCTTTCTCAGTATCTTTTGCCATGTCCTTATGGGTATTTGTTTCTATATTAAATCCCCTGTGGCTTGATGCGATCATCATGTTCCCACTGTTATCAACAGCAGTTTTGGAGTTTTCAAAAGATACCAGATCTATAAAAAAACTCCTCGTATTAGTATTATTAACTGCCGTTCAGTTCTACCTTAACTACTACACTGCCTGCATGATGATGATCTTTTTTGCTATATGGATGATCCTTCGCTGGCTTTTAAAAGTCATATCCTTTAGCGACGGACTTCGCGTAGCAACTGGTCTTATAACCGGTATTTTATTGATATGCCCTGTTATTTACCCCGTTTATAAAGAACTAACTCTTAGTGAAAAAAGCGTCGGCGGATCTTTTATAAGTAACTTATTTAAGGATGCTTATATTACCAATCCTATTATGGTTCTTTCAAAGCTCTTCACCTGCTCTATAGACGGAAGTCAGGTCATGTTCGGTATGCCGCATCTTTTTTGCGGAACCATAATGATCCCTTTGCTTGTATTTTTTTTCCTGAATAAGTCTTTGGATAAAAAGCTCAAAAAACAGTGTGCCTTTCTTCTTGGCATTCTTTTTATAAGCTTTTGCTTATCACCACTTGACCTTATATGGCATGCAGGCAATATACCAAATGGCTATCCTTACAGGTATGCCTTCATATTTGTCGCAGTCATGATAACCTGCTGCGCATATTCTTTTAATATAATATTAGACCAAGGCAATGGATCAGGAAATACAGTCCCTTCTTTTACATGCATCATGGCATCATTTGCCATCACAGGGGCTCTAGAACTTTTGGTTGTCTTACTTTCCTTCGTAATTAAAATGCCATGGCTTTCCTATAAATATGGCCTTGTTGGTATCGTTCTTCTTGGCATCGAATGTGCTATATCTGCCATATACTTTTACAAAAATAAGAAGGTTTTTATCATCATCCTTGCTCTTGTATGCATGGGAGACCTTATGATCAACCAGGTCAAGATCGTCAGAGCAGCTTTTATCCCCTGTGAACCCTTATCTGAGTACCAGGCAAGATACGACGATAAAAGTATCAAAATAGCAAATATCAAAGCAGATGATGATAGTTTCTATCGAATAGAAGATATAGAATCCAATCCTTATGACAACATGAATGACAGTATGGTATACAGCTATCACGGCATATCCCATTACAGTACCGGCGATCACAAAAGCGTTCGTATGTTCCTTAAGGACATCGGATTTAATTATAATGAACTGTTTGATCAGTATGCTGATGGTAATACCTACTGCGCAAATTCCATCTTAAATATCAAATATCTCCTGGTTCCCGGCGGCACCGTTCAAAACCAGAGTATATTTCCTGCCGCAGTAATTCTTCCAGATGATATATATATACCTTCCGAAGGAACCATCGATGATCCCTTTACATTCCAGATGGAGATAGCAAGTACATTTGCCGGTATGGAAAAAGATATTTCAGATACCACTACTTCTGAAAACGACTTATTCGTTCCCGCCAAAATAAATGATATGAGTATAGATCAAAGGGAAGATAATGACACCACAATAATGACAATAGATCTTACTTCCAAGAGCGATGGATGTGTTTATTTCTACCTTCAGGGACTTAAGAATATCAACCAGAACATGTGTATATATGTAAATGATACCTTCATTTCAGGTTATGGTAATGCATCTGCAATTAAGATAGTAAATCTTGGAAGTTTTAATGAAGGAGCTCAAATCACACTTAAGATCGAAGCCTACGGAGACCCGGAAGAGGCAGATTTTGGAACTCCTCTTATATTTACCGAAAATATGGAAGTGTTATCAGATTATTGCAAAAAGGCATCTGAAAGAGCTGTAACCGTTTCCGAGATCTCCCCAACTAAACTCGTTTTAAGCATATCAGATACCGATTCAATACCTTCTGAAAATAACAATATCCTGATATCGATTCCATATGAGGAAGGGTTCAGTGCAAAAAGTTTTGATGGCCAAAAAGAATTTGTTGTAAGACAATCTTTTGGTGCTCTTACCCTTATTGAGATCCCGGAGGGATATACGGGAGATATAGTCCTGGTCTACAATATACCAGGCGTAAACATAGGATTTATGTTACTTATAATCGGATTAATAATGTTACTAATCCAATATAAAAATCTGAAAAATCATAATTTTATATAAGAATTTAAATATTTTTTTGGTAAACCCTAATATTTTTGAGGTTTTTTGGCGAAATATGATTTGAGACCGTTTTTTCGTTAACTTTGTGTCCTGATTTTTCAGGGCGCCTTAAAGATTTTTTGAAAAAAAGGAGAAAAATCATGGCAAAAGCAAGTCCTGCAGCAAAAGCTGCAAAGAAACCTGTAACGGCCAAAAAGGCAACAGCAGCAAAGAAACCAGCTGCTAAGAAGCCAACAGCCAAGAAAACCGAGGCTAAGAAGCCTGCTGCTAAGAAGCCGGCTGCAAAGAAGCCAGCAGCTAAGAAACCTGCTGCAAAGGCTGCTCCAGCTAAGAAGGCCGCTGCAAAGAAGCCCGTAGCTAAGAAACCTGTAGCAAAGAAACCTGTAGCTAAGAAACCTGTAGCTAAGAAACCTGTAGCAAAGAAGACTGTTGCTAAGAAGCCGGTAACCAAGAAGACCGTAGCTAAGAAGCCAGCTATCAAGAAGACTGTTGCTAAGAAGCCGGTAGCAAAGAAGACCGTAGCTAAGAAGCCAGTTGCTAAGAAAGCTGCTCCAAAGAAGATCACTTCTATCAAGAAGGCTGTAGCTAAGAAGACTGCTACAAAGAAGGCTACTGTAAAGAAGGCTGTAGCTAAGAAGGCTCCTGTAAAGAAGCTAAGAAGGTTGCAGCTGCTAAAAAACAAGAAGCTAAGAAGATCGCAGCAGCTAAGAAAGCTAAAGTAAAGAAGATCGCAGCAGCTAAGAAGCCAGCAGCTAAGAAGGTAGCAGCAAACAAGAAAGCTCCTGCAAAGAAGGTTCTTGTAGCTGATCCGCTTAAGTCTGTATCCGTAGCTGACAGAAAGATAGCTAAGGAGCAGTACGGCAAGAGAGTTAAAGAGCTCCGTCAGGCATGTGGCCTTACACAGAGCGATCTTTCAAAGGCTCTTGGCGTAACTCCTGGTTACATCAGTAATGTAGAGAACAATCGTACAGCAATGTCTCTCCACATCCTGATCTATTTCGCACAGCTCACAGGCCAGACACTTGATTCACTTGTTGGTGAACTTGAACCTGCTTACAAGCAGTCCGCTATCGATAAGAAGATCAACGGAATCGTTGCAAAGCTCAGCAATAAGGACAAGGAAAAGCTCGTTAAGATGCTTAGTGTATGGTCCAAATAATTTAAAAAGACTAAGATTCATCCTGGATGAATTTTGAGCCGAATAAAAAAGCATCCTCAGTACAGACACTGTGCTGGGGGTGCTTTTTGTTTGCATCCATTTATATTTATTGTAAGTACTTGTTATTGGCTTCTAAATCACTGCTCAGACTTCTTATAGTCTACGTCGCGTTCTCTTGCTCCTGTAACTTCACCGCTTCTAAAGTGTCTGCGGCAAACTGAAACATAGGCTTCGTCTCCACCAAGCATTACCTGCTCACCTTCTCTTACTATCCTGCCGCCAACTACTCTTGCATTAAAGTGAGCTCTTCGTCCGCACCAGCATACAGTTGGAACCTCTTCGATCTTGTCAGCGATCTCCATAAGACGCTTTGATCCTGGGAAAAGATTACTCATAAAGTCAGTTCTAAGACCATAGCACATAACAGGAAGGTCATAAGAATCAACTAAAAGCGCAAGCTTATCTACCTGTTCCCCCGTAAGGAACTGAGCTTCATCAATGATGACACAGTCAAGCTTCTTCCATCCGTCGTCCTCGCCTGATATCCACTTATCAGCTGTTTCAAGGAACTCTTCTACGAAATCGCACTCTTTGGCAAGGCCCATTCTTGATTTGATGATCCTCTCGCCGTCGCGATTGTCAGTCTTTGGTTTTAAAAGGATTGCATTCTGTCCTTTTTCAAGATAATTGTGATGAACCATAAGAGCATTAGCTGTTTTTGAGCTGCCCATGGCTCCGTATCTGAAATAAAGCTTAGCCATAACTGTGATCCCCCATCTTATTCTTCATAAAAAAAGTGCCAATAGAAAACCTTGGCACTTTTAATTTGTCTTATTCTATTATACAGATTTATCAGTTACATGTAAGATGAAAATTTATCCCATCCATGTAAGTTTTAATTATGTATCTATCCTGTAGGATATATTTTTTTACAAAAATCTCATCCTACTATAGATATATAGTAGTTATAGAGGCTCTTGTATGTAGCATTATTATAGTGAAGTCCGTCTGAGGATGAGAAGCCGTTCTCTGTAAGGTAAGAATAGCTGTCGATCCAGGTGATACGTGAATCAAGTCCTGACTTAAGTGTCTGATTGAACTTCTCTATCTGATCATTAGTTACTGTTGTATCGCCAACAGGTGTAACTGCTGAATAGTAAACTTCAATTCCTTCGCTAGTCCAAAGGTCTACATAGCTATTGATAAGAGTGGCATATTTGGATGCATTGCCAAGATCGTTAACACCAAGATTGATGATAACTTTGGTACCAGGCTTAGCATAGTCATCAACGCTATCAATATTTTCCTTGAACCAGTAATAACCCTTACCAACTTCGCAGAGCCATGTATAATCGCTGTTATTTACTGCATATTCCATGCCAACTGTTCTGGAATCACCTACAAAGATAATATCAGAAGTAGATGTAGCAGTCTCAACTGCCTTAACGAGTGGCTCTGGCGCTGTATCCTGAACATATGCATCTGTTACGTAAAGAGTCTGTCCATCGTAATCGATCGCATACCAGCCATTATCTGTACTACCTGTTGCAACTACCTGTGTTCCATACAGAAGAACGGCAACTACATCATAGGATGTATCAGGTCCAAGTCTTAAGTTAACGTTATTGTTGGTATAAAGCGGAATTGCGCTATCAAACCAGGTAACCGTAAAAGACTCCTTTTCTTCCAGTGAGTCAACACGTCCATCCAAAAGAACAGTATCTTCTAAAAGGTCAGGAGTGTCATTTGTAATTTCAGAAACTTCCTGATCATTGCTGCTTGCAGTTTCGTACATGGACAGGTCCAGGGTAGCTGCTTCAGCGTATCTGATACTCATTCTTTCCTTATGAGAAACATACGATGCAAAAGAAATGAGTGCTACGGTGAATGCAGAAAGGACTGCAATCGGTATTACAATAACATTTCTATTGAATTTTGACTTTTTTCTAAATCTCGTTGCTTTCATAACGTCGTATTATAACAGTTGTTACAAAAATTGTCAAATTTGCTTACAATTGTTCACATTGTCGCTCTACTCGCGTACCCGGATACAGGATGTATCTAGTACCTGTTCAGAAATACATGGATGTATTTCTAGGTACAAGGTTCTGCAGCATGAGTTCTTAGGTATTCGTACCATACCGTATATGCTGAAGCCTTGAGATGAACACCGTCAAAAGAGATGTCCGCCTGAAGGTCACCATTATCATCATCAAATACTTCATTGATGTTAAGGTAAAAGATCCGTCTGTTATCTGCAAGTGCCTTTAGAGCTTCACTTCTTGTATTGATAACACCATTAATGGAAGCATCAGGAGCTTTGGTATTATCATATTCTCTTGTTACATGCATGATAGCCTGGAGATAGATTATAGCATCAGGGCAAGCAGTCTGTATCTTCTCGATAACCTCTGTATAACTGCTGATCCAGCCATCTGTTGAGCCGTATCCTATCTCATTGATACCCACCATGATATAAACTTTCTTAAATTCCTTGCCTTCAAGCGCCTTTTCAAGAGTTAGTTTACCGCCTCCTGTCTTTACAAAAGCCTTGTTGTTGGCTTCATATATTGAAAGTGATACTTTACCATAAAAGGTAGCCTGCTCATCAAGCTCTTCACAGTACTCAGAAAGTCCAACTGTTCTGGAATCACCTATAAAAAGAGCGTCGGCAAAATATTCTGCGTCAACTTCTCCTGTTGTTGTCATATAAGGAAACTTTTCAACCTCGGGTTCTACAGATGCAGCTTCTGAGGATTCTGAGGATGAAGTCGAACTACCTGCATCTGCAGATGCGCCTGATGCTTCAATTGAAGAATCAGCTTTATTACCTGATCCTTCTGCCGTAGCATTATCCTTAGAACTATCTAAAGCGCTATCAGAGCTTCCAGCTCCGGAATTATCTATGCCACTTGACCCAGAACCTGCATCACTTCCAGATCCGGCGTTATTATCTGATCCTGAAGTATTACCATTTTCATCTAATGAATCCTTGCCTGCTGCAGCTTCGCTTTCTGCTCCATCTGCTGTATCAGGAATAGTCCTTGCCATATCAATATAATAATCAGGATTCTGACTTTGAGCCATCTCAACAAAATCATCAGTCACATAAAAGGGAGTAGCGCCATCAGCAAGTCCTCTCATGGCAAGAGTCATAAAGGGCATCTTATAATCATAGTTATAGTATGAATACAGACCATCTTTCTGATACGCCGAATAAGCTGTTACAAGAAGAGAACTTGCAACAACCGCTATCAGAAGTGGTGAATGTATGAAATTATTCTTTTTCTTATTATCGTTATTACTCATTATTTAAAGCCTCACTCGGGCGGATATATTTCTATAAATATCAGAATCTCAAATACATCAAAGGATTGCCGGCTGTATTAGCTGTGCTGAATACGCAGAGCCAGAATAGTACAAATAAGACTACGACTGCTAGGGGATGCCTTCTTTTCTTTTCACAAAAATCAAATACACAAGGTATAAGGAGTAACAGCCCCGGCACAATATAGGGCCAGTAAAGGGTGCTGTACTTGATATAGTCGCTTGTGTTAACGTAGCCGCTTATGCCAAAGAAGGGGAAGAGCCTTGTCATGTAGACTGTGAGCCTTTCCATATCGCTAATGGCAAATACTACCCAGGATACGGGGATCAGCACAAATACATTTAGTCTTGATACTATGTTAAATAAAGTTTTGCTTCTTGATATTATATACTTTTCCGATAAGATCAATACATACAAGAATAGGCCCCAGATGATGTAATTGGGAGTTATTCCGTGCCAGATGCCAGTAAGTACCCATACTATAAGAAGGTTTATTATCCCTCTGAAGGTCCCTTTTCTGTTGCCACCAAGTGGGATGTAGATATAGTCTCTAAACCAGGTTCCAAGACTCATGTGCCATCTTCTGTAGAAGTCTCTGACACCTTTAGCCGCATAGGGATGGTTAAAATTCTGAACAAAAGGAAAACCAAGGGCCACTCCAAGTCCTGCTGCCATAAGTGAATATCCCCAGAAGTCAAAATAAAGGTCAAGAGAGTAAGCAAGAGCACCGATCCATGCAAGAGGCGTTGAAATACTTTCATAACCTATTGTATGAAGGTCTTTCCAAAGTACTGCAAGGTGGTCTGCTATCAAAACCTTCATAGCCATTCCCATGATAAAGAATTTAAGTCCGTCTTCTATATTATTAAGATATATACCAAGACGCTCTTTTCTCGAAGATACGTCCTTATCAATCCAGATGGCGCTGCTATACATATTGTCAGGGCGCATGATAGGGCCCTGCAAAAGCTGCGGGAAGAAATAAAAGTAGGATGCAGTAGTTACGAAATCAGGGCGTTCTTTGAGCTTACCTGTATACAGATCCGCCTGATAAGCGATCATCTTAAAGGTATAAAAGCTTATTCCTATAGGAAGAAAGTCCATAGATATGGTCAGCCCCAGGATTTTGAATATCATAAGAAGCCCTGCATCAAATACCGCTGCAAGGATCAAAAATGACTTCCTCTGAAGAGATGTCCATTTTCCCAAAAAATAATTGAAAATAGTAGCGCCAAGAAGTACAAGGCACCACCTGGGTTCTCCAAGAGTATAAAAAAGAAAACTTCCGAAAAATAGCACCCACATGCGCATGGCTGCAGGTACTATATAATATATAAGTATAAAACACGGAACAAATCTAAAAATAAAAACAAGATCTGTAAGTGATGACATCTATCTATCCCCTCATAAAGGAAGATATGGTGCTATCAGTCTCTTTCCAAAGACCTGGACATGTAGCCAAAAAACGACTTGGCGTCCCTGTTAGCGACAAGCTCCTCAGGAAAATCGACGCTTTCAAGAAGCTTATGGCAGTGATCAAATCTTCCAATATCATATGAAATATGTGCATCTGTAGAAACACAAATCGGGACTTTCTGCTCCGCACAGCGCACAAGTATCTGTTTGCATCTATCATGGATTGAATCATCCCAGCCAAAGCTGGCTTCATTGATCTCTATAAGCTTATGCATATCACGTGCTGCTGTAACTACGCTGTCTATATCAAAGTCAAGGCCTGTTCTTCCGATGTGACCAAGGATCAAAACCTTGGAATTAGAAAGAGCCTTAATATACATGTCAGTGATCCTGCTCTTTGAAGCCTTTAGAGCAAAACCCTTCATATGAACTGAAGCTATACAGTAATCGAGACCTCTTACTACACGACCGTAAAGAGAGTCTGCTTCATTTATGTCCTTATCAATAGTTCCTTTATCAGGATTGATATCATGTCCAAAAAGATTGCCATCAAGGTCAACTATATCGACCTCGCAGCCTCGAAGAAGCTTTACTCCATACCATTCACTAGGCCAGCAGTTCATATTGTAAAAATACTGGTAATGCTTATTATCCAAATAATCAGGATAGAGCATGCTACTGAAATGATCTGTAGTACCAAGGAGCTCAAGCCCCTGCTCTTTACCTGCTCTGACATTTTCTTCAATAGTTGAATACGCATGTCTTGAAAAAAGTGTATGCGTATGTAAATCAGTACGTAGTTCCAAAATATAACCTCTAACACTTAGTGCAATCCTGAATCAAAGACTCAAAACTGTACCCTTATCATTGCATTGCTTCTCTTAGGATCCTGATCGTATGATCCGCCCCAGTACCAGCATCGAATAAACCCTTCCAGCCAAGTGCCAGAAGTTTACTCGAATCAAGGCTTGAATCAGGCATCGGATTGTCACCCGCCCGATTCTTTCCATTATCACTACTTATAGAAATATTTACACCAGCTGCATCTGCAAATTGACTTACCATACTGCGAATCGATAAAACTGATTCGGGATTTGAGATATTGTATGCATTACCGCTCAAACCCTTTGTAAGTATGGTCAGCATCGCCGACGCAC
Organism: uncultured Butyrivibrio sp.; assembly: GCA_947168935.1. Taxonomy (GTDB): domain Bacteria; phylum Bacillota; class Clostridia; order Lachnospirales; family Lachnospiraceae; genus Butyrivibrio. The sequence continues at coordinate 17,068 of CAMVNV010000074.1, forward strand.
AATCAAGCATATAACAGTATGACCTTCGTTGCAAGCCTTCACTGTACATCTTTAGGTCATTTCCTTTGGCTGCTTCAAAAGCAAAGGCTGATGCTATATGATCATCATCTATTCTGGCTGTAGGACCGTATATGTGACCAGGTCTTGCTACCACAACTCTTACATTTTTCTCTTT
>CAMVNV010000075.1 GCA_947168935.1 uncultured Butyrivibrio sp.
ACACCCTTTTCCTGCATGGTTATACCATAGAGTCTGTCTGCACTTTCCATTGTACCACGACGATGCGTAATTACAATGAACTGAGTATCTTTTAATTTATGCAGATATTTAGCGAAACGCACGACGTTACTTTCATCAAGCGCCGCCTCGATCTCGTCCAATAGACAGAAGGGTGAAGGCTTAAGATTCTGGATCGCAAATAAAAGGGCGATCGCTGTCAGAGCCTTCTCACCACCTGACATCATGTTCATGTTTACAAGCTTCTTGCCCGGGGGCTGAGCTATGATCTTGATTCCTGCTTCGAGGATATCTACGGATTCATCAATTTCGAGAGTTCCGTGTCCGCCTCCAAACATCTCTTTAAATACTTTATCGAACTGTTCGCTGATAAGCTTAAATTGCTGTTTGAACTGATTCCTCATGGACTCGTCAAGATCTGCTATGATAACGCGCAGCTGCTCTTCTGCAACTACAAGGTCATCATGCTGGGTCTTAAGGAATGTATACCTTTCGGATACATTCTTGTAATCCTCAATAGCATTGACGTTGACGTCTCCAAGCTCTCTTATGGCATTCTTGAGCTGTCCGATTTCCTTCTTCATAGCAGAAGCATCAGTAAGCTCAGGATCTCTCATCTGGGATGCAGCTGTAAGAGTTATCTCGTACTCATCCCACATGTAATTGATAAGACCTTCAACCTGAGAATCCAGCTTTTCTTTCTGAGTAGTAAGTCTGTTTACCTCTCTGTCGAGTGAAGACTTAGCTTCAGCAAGCTTTTCTCGTACTTCGAAGAAATTCTTCTGCTTCAAAGATATCTCTTCTCTTGTATGCTGTATCTTCTCGAGCTTTTCTTTATTTTCCTTGCTGCTTGTGATAGAAGCCTCCATAGTCTGGGTGATAGTCTCTATGTCAGCATTCTTCTGTTCAAGCTCGCTCTTGGAAGATTCGATATGCTCTACCACTTCATCAAGGTCTTTCTGCCTTGTAGCGATCTCTTCATCAATTCTTGACAGGTTCTCCTGCTGGAATTCAAGTCTCTGAGATACCTTGGCGATCTCCATCTCCCACTTGGATACTTCAGAAGCAGCTTCTTCTTCAGATTTGGAGAGTTCTGAAAGCTCATTAGTATAAGCTTCAACCTTCTCCTGACAATCTTTTTCTATCTGGAGAGACTCTTCAAGCTTAGCCTTAGTCTCGTTTTCCTGCTTCTCAATATCAGCGACCTGATTCTCGATATCAAGGTTTTCATTTTTCAGAGATTCAAAAGATGTAGCTTCTTCCTTCTGCTTCTCTTCTTCTCTTACAACATTGAGTCTTGCAGTATTCTGTTCGATGAACTTGTTCTGAAGCTTAAGTCTTGTAGTTTCAAGACTTGCACGAAGACCGTTACGCTCTTCTCTTACATTTGCAACTTCTTCTTCGAGCTTTCTTGCTTCTTCAAGCTTTTCCTTAACTTCTTTTTCCAGGTCATCCATCTCACGTCTTCTACCAAGAAGATTGGATGAATTCTTGAAAGCACCACCGGAGATAGCACCACCCGGCATAAGGAGTTCACCCTCAAGTGTTACCATTCTGATGCTGTAGCCGTACTTGGCAGCGATCTTGGTAGCGTTATCTACGTTATCTACTACAAGCACTCTTCCAAGAAGGTTAGTAGCAACAGCTCTGTACTCGTCATCTATCTTAACAAGGCCATCAGCAAGTCCTATTGCGCCTTTTTCGTTAAGAGCTTCTTTATTTCTGAATTCCTGCTGATTCTTAAGGGCTGTAAGAGGAAGGAATGTAGCACGGCCTCCCTTAGTCTCCTTAAGGTATGCGATCATCTTCTTAGCTGTATCCTCGTCTCTTGTTACAACGTTCTGGATACTTCCGCCAAGAGCTGTCTCTATAGCAGTTTCATACTTTTTATCGGTTTTGATAATGTCGGCCACAACACCTATAACGCCGGGATTGTGATCCTTTTGTTCCATGACACGCTTAACAGCGCCGCCGTAGCCTTCATATCTTTCTGTAAGATTGGCAAGAGCATCGAGCTTGGACTTCTGCTGCATAGCGATGTTTCTTGCTTCTCTGATCTTCTCATCGCTTCCTGTAAGGATCTCCTTGATCTTGGCAAGGCGATCTTCACCGGCTTTCTGCTCCTCAGAAAGAGTGCGGATCTCTTCGTTAACAGCTTCGAATATATCACGAAGCTCTTTCATCCTGGCTTCTTTCTTCTCTTCATCAGAGCTTGCCTGAACAAGCTTACTGGTGAGCTCAGCCTTACGGATGCTGATCTGCTCTTTCATGGTTGAAAGAGAGCTCTGACGTGACTTGATGTTAGCACGGTCGTTGATAGTGCTAAGAATCTTAGCATTACTCTCTTCTATCTGTTTATTCAGTTCCTGTTCACGGTCCTGAATCTCATTATACTTTTCAGTAGCTGCTTTCTTCTTGTCTTCAAGAGCAGCAACTTCATCATCTACTCCTGTTTTAGTAGAAAGAACCTTTTCTTTTTCTTCTTTTGCTTTAGCGATCTCGGCTTCGATCTCAGCTTTTCTGACTTCGAAGTGCTTAGATCCAGCTGTCACAGAACGGATCTGCTCTTTGAGAAGGGCAAGCTGACCTTCCAGTTTTTCCTTAAGGACACTGGATGATGTCATCTCATTTCTGGCTTCCTCGATCTCTTTTTCTATCTCATCAAGCCTTGCCTGAGCCTCGTCATAATCGATCCTGGCCTGATCATATTTAGTACCGACATCCTCAAGGTCCTTAGCTGCAATTGAAAGCTTCTCATCAGCTTCCTGCAAAAGACCTTTGAGTCTTTCATTATCCATAAGGAAGATGTTAACATCCAGTGTCTTTAATCTTTCCTTATTCTTGAGATAGACTTTAGCTATCTCTGACTGCTTTTCAAGTGGCTCAAGCTGCTTCTCAAGCTCAGACAGAATGTCTGTGATACGAGTAAGATTGAGCTTCTCGTCCTCAAGCTTCTTGATGGCAGTTTCTTTTCGTAGTTTAAATTTAACGATTCCGGCTGCTTCATCAAACAGATTACGTCTGTCTTCAGGCTTTGAAGACAGGATCTGGTCGATCTGGCCCTGTCCGATGATGGAATAGCCTTCTTTACCAATACCTGTATCATAAAAAAGCTCATTGATGTCCTTAAGACGACATGGGCTGTTGTTGATCATATATTCTGATTCACCGCTTCTATAGAGGCGTCGTGAAACAGTAACTTCTTCAAAATCGATGGAAAGTGCATGATCGGAATTATCCAAAGTTATGGCAACATAAGCAAAGCCAAGTGGCTTACGGAGCTCGGTTCCTGAGAAGATAACATCCTGCATGGAACCGCCTCGAAGCTGCCTGGCACGCTGTTCACCAAGAACCCAACGGACTGCATCGGCAACGTTACTCTTACCGGATCCGTTAGGTCCTACAATTCCTGTTATTCCGTTATGAAAATCAAGTTTTATGCGATTGGCAAAAGATTTAAATCCATGGATCTCAATACTCTTAAGATACATATCCTCTTTTCAAGAGACATAAAAGAACAAAGCTCAGGCTTTATCACGAAGTTTAAGAACTGCCTGATAGGCAGCCTGCTGCTCTGCTGCTTTCTTGGTATGTCCCTCACCCTCTCCCAGAATTTCGCCGTTTACAAGTACGCGCGACTTAAATATTTTATCATGTTCAGGACCACTCTCGCCACAAATTTCATAGGAGAGAGTTTTGGATGAATCCTTCTGAACAAGCTCCTGAAGCACAGACTTGGCATCAATAAAGATCTGCTTATTCTCAAGGTCATTAAGAATAAACTTGTCTATATGCTTCTTGGCAGCTTCAATTCCGCCATCAATATAGATAGCTCCAATGACCGCTTCCATGACATCAGATATTATAGAGTCACGATGTCTGCCTCCTGTTGATTCTTCGCCTTTTCCAAGTAGAATATACTTCTCCAGCTCAAAATCACGGGCGCAAAAAGCAAGAGCCTGCTCACAAACCATTGAAGCACGCATTTTGGTCATCTGGCCTTCTTTTTTGTCCGGGTAATTGTTGTACAGATACGTACTGGATACCATTTCAAGTACAGAATCACCAAGGAACTCTAATCTCTCGTAGTCGGGCTGCTTATTGATCTTCTGCTCATTGGCAAAAGAAGAATGTGTCAGCGCCATACGGATCAGTGCTCTGTCCTTGAAATGATACCCGATCCGGTCTTCCAGTTCGGTAATATCATTTTCTATATACATATAGTCCTCCAGGCCCAAATATGGGCCAAGGGTTAAAAATACTAAGGCGTATTTTTAATCTCTTAGTCGTTCTTAGCCTCTTTGATAAGAGCTACAGCTTCACCTACAGTAGAGATCTTCTCAACCTTCTCCTGTGGGATCTGAATCTTGAACTCTTCTTCGATACCCATGATGATCTGGAATACGTCAAGAGAGTCTGCTCCAAGGTCATCGATGAATGTTGTGTCTTCTGTGATCTCGTCTGCATCAACATTCAGTACATCAACGATAAGTGCTTTTAATTTTTCAAGTTCCATAAGTCTATACTCCTTATAAGTTAATTTTGTATAACTCAATCTTTGCTATTCAGTGTTTCTTTTATCTTATCATCAACATTATGTGTTTTAAAGGTTACACACTGAAGAATTGAATTCTTAACTTCAACTGCCTTAGCGCTTCCGTGCGTCTTAACTACAAGTCCGTTAAGTCCAAGCATTGGAGCTCCGCCGTACTGCTTGGCATCAAAAGCCTTAAGGTTAACGTTAAACTCTTTCTTAAGAAGAAGATATGCGATCTTGGTCCTAAGATTAGTAAGGAAAGTATTCTTGATAACTCTTCCCATAGTCTTGGCAACGCCTTCGTACATCTTAAGAGCGATATTGCCGGCAAAAGCCTCTGTTACGATAACATCAGCTGCGCCTGAAGGGATCTCTCTTGCCTCTACGTTGCCGATAAAGTTGATATCAGGACAATTCTTAAGAAGCGGGAATGTCTCCTTAACAAGGGCATTACCCTTATCCTCTTCTACGCCGATTGAAAGAAGCGCTACTGTAGGGTTCCTCTTGCCAAGGATATTCTCAGCGTAAATTGAACCCATGATAGCAAACTGAAGAAGCTGATCAGGTCTTGCATCAACATTAGCTCCGCAGTCGATAAGAAGTGATACGCCCTTCTCTGTAGGAATAAGCGGTGCAAGAGGCGCTCTCTTAACACCTTTGATACGACCAACGATAGTCTGACCACCAACAAGGTTAGCTCCTGTGCTACCAGCACTTACATAAGCATCTGCCTCGCCATGCTTGACCATCTGCATAGCCTTAACTATAGAAGAATCGGGCTTCTGTCTGATAGCCATAACAGGCGCCTCAGCCATCTCAATGACCTGAGTAGCACCAACTATCTCAATTCTGCCTTCATCATATCCGTTGTATTTGGAAAGTTCTTCTTTGACCTTGTCTTCCTGTCCTACAAGAAAGACTTTGACATTAGCGTCTTCTTTAACTGCATCAACAGCACCCTTAACGATCTCTCCGGGTGCGTTATCGCCTCCCATAGCATCAACGGCAACTTTAATAAGATCAGCCATTTAGCTCCTCCATTTTATATAGCACATATTCCCATTACTACCCCTGAGAATATAGCATTTCTTTTTAAGTGCACTATTACAAGTTTACTCGACAAAAGGGCAAAAATCAAGGCTTCCCGATAAATCGGAAAGCCTTAATGATCAACCGTTTTTAATTAGTCGTTAACAGCTACAACGCTCTTGTTCTCATAGTAACCGCAAGCCTTGCAAACCTGGTGAGGCTGCATAAGAGCTCCGCAGTGGCTGCACTTTACAAGAGTCGGTGCGCTCATCTTCCAATTTGCTCTTCTCTGATCGCGATGACCTTTTGAAGACTTATTCTTAGGGCAGATAGACATTCGTAACACCTCCTTACGCTGGTCGTATTCGATTACCAGCCGTAAGCCAAGCTGAGCCGGTAATAATATTACTCACTTAATTCATGTAACTTGGTCGCAAAAATATTCTCGCGACTTTGTCACACGCTTAATGATTATACCCATATGGTATCGTTTTGTCAATACCTAAATATTTTCGTGACTTTTTTGCTATTACAGAGCGCCAAAATCATGACTTTTTGTCACTTCGTTCCAAAAGTCATGTAAATAGGCCAATTGAGAACACCTTCGGTGCCTAGCCTATTTACCTACCGATTCACTTTCTTACGAAATCCGCAGTGAATGCGGATTTCTGATTCAAAGTTGCGAAAACATATGCATATTGGCGACAAATGAACTTATTTTAAAAGCTCATATGTATCTCTTGCAATAGCAAGCTCTTCATTAGTAGGAACTACATAAACTCTAACCTTGCTATCTTCTGTAGAAACAAGCTTCTCTTCGCCTCTAACCTTGTTAGCCTCGTCGTTGCACTTAACGCCAAGGAATCCAAGACGATCGATGATAAGCTTTCTAACAAAGCCTGAGTTCTCACCAACACCTGCTGTGAAAGCAATGCAGTCTACACCGTTCATGGCAGCTGTATAAGCTCCGATGTATTTAAGAACCTGATAACAGAAGCAGTCTACTGCTCTGATAGCGTCCTTATTGCCCTCGATATAAGCATCCTCAAGGTCACGGAAATCTGAGCTTATGTTCTCAGAAAGGCCGTATACACCGGACTCTTTGTTGAGGACATTCATAACACCTGCTGTATTAAGATTCATCTTTTTCTCAAGAGTATCAATTACAGAAGGATCGATAGAACCACTTCTTGTGCCCATGATAAGGCCTTCAAGAGGAGTAAGTCCCATTGATGTATCTACGCACTTGCCGTTCTTGACAGCTGATACAGATGCACCATTACCAAGATGGCAGACAATAGTCTTAAGTGAGTCGTATGGCTTTCCTTCGATCTCAGCAACCTTCTTACTTACATAAGAATGGGATGTGCCGTGGAATCCATAACGACGGATCTTGTACTTTTTATAAATATCATATGCAAGGCCGTAGAGATAAGCTTCCTCAGGCATTGTCTGATGGAAAGCTGTATCGAATACTGCAACCATAGGTGTGCCGGGCATAAGATCCTGACAAGCTCTGATACCGATAACATTAGCAGGATTGTGAAGAGGAGCAAGATCTGAAACCTCTTCGATAGCCTTAACAACATCTTCATTAATAACAACTGACTTAGTGAAGTTCTCACCGCCGTGAACGATTCTGTGTCCTACAGCATCGATCTCGTCAAGAGACTTAACAACACCGCTTTCTGTAAGAGCCTCAAGTACAAGACTTACAGCTGTTTTATGCTCAGGCATAGGAGTTACTTTTGTAACCTTATCCTTACCTGTAGCTGTATAGGAAATCTGGCTTCCATCTATACCAATTCTTTCGCAAAGGCCTTTGAAAAGGAGCTGTTCTGTCTCTGCGTCGATAAGCTGAAACTTAAGTGATGAACTACCGCAATTTATAACAAGAACTTTCATTTTCAACGCCTCCTTATTCCGCATCCTGTGCCTGTACTGCTGTAAGAGCAACAACACCTACGATATCTTCCCAGCTGCATCCACGTGAAAGATCGTTGACAGGACGAGCAATACCCTGAAGCATAGGACCATAAGCATCAGCCTTGGCAAGTCTCTGAACAAGCTTGTAACCTACGTTACCACCATCAAGGTTAGGGAAAATAAGTACGTTAGCATGTCCGGCTACTGGTGAACCAGGAGCTTTAGAAGCAGCAACTTCAGGAACGATAGCAGCATCAAGCTGAAGCTCGCCATCACATATAAGATCAGGATAATCTCTGTGAGCGATCTCAACAGCGTTAACTACCTTATCTACAAGTGCGTGCTTAGCAGAACCCTTTGTTGAGTGTGAAAGGAATGCAACCTTAGGCTCAGCCTCAACAAGCTGTCTGAATGACTTAGCAGAAGAATCAGCAATAACTGCAAGCTCTTCTGATGTAGGATCCTGGTTAAGACCAGAATCTGCGAAAAGGAATGTTCCATTCTCACCATACTCGCAGTGAGGAACATCTACGATGAAGAAACCTGATACCATCTTTACACCAGGTGCTGTCTTAAGAATCTGAAGTGCAGGACGAAGTGTATCAGCTGTTGAGTGGCAGGCACCGGATACAAGTCCGTCTGCATAACCAGCTTTAACCATCATTACGCCATAGTATGTTCTGCTGTTAAGAAGTGTCTCTCTAGCCTTTTCAGGTGTCATACCCTTAGACTTACGAAGCTCGTAGAACATGTTAACAAGCTCGTCTGTTCTTGGATCATTATCAGGATCAATAATCTCTGCTCCTGTAAGATCAGCACGAAGGAGTTTTGCATCTGCTAAAATTTTATCGTTATTTCCAAGAAGGATAATATCAGCATACTCATTCAAAAGAATGTTCTCTGCTGCTTGAAGTGTTCTTGCATCCTCTGTTTCAGGAAGAATAATAGTTTTTTTGTTGGCTTTTGCTTTAGCCTTGATCTTGTCAATATAAGACATGTCACTCTCCTTTGTGGTATATTAATTTTGACATATTATTTAATAGTAGTCTTGTATCTCTGCCTCAATTTTCATAATTTTTGAAAACGAAGTCCCGTTTTTCGCGAAACCATAACAATGTAAGCAGTTACACAAACCCTACCAATACAATCATAGCAGAGATTAATTTTAGTTCAAGAAAAGATATTTTTTTAACAAGGAAAAATTGATTTTCAGCTATTTTTGCAAAGTAATATTTCAAAAAATCACAGTAAAAATGAGGATTACATTGAACACAATCGGAATCGTATGCGAATTAAATCCGCTCCATAACGGACACAAATACATCATTGATAAGGCCAAAGAAAAATTTGGCGCAGACTTCGTCTTGCTCGTAATGAGCGGCGACTACACTCAAAGAGGTACTCCTTCTATCGTGTCAAAAGAAATAAGGACCAAAATGGCACTGATGGCAGGAGCCGACGCAGTCTTCGAACTCCCCGTTCAGTATGCAACAGGAAGCGCCGAGTACTTCGCAAGCGGTGCTGTCTCCCTTCTTAATTCACTTGGCGTAGTCGACCACATCTTATTCGGAACAGAAAATGGTGATATAGATGAGATAAAAAATATTGCTTCTATCCTCAACAACGAACCTGAAGATTACAAAAAAGCCCTCCAGGAGGGCATGAAAAAAGGCCTTAACTTTGCAAGCGCAAGAGATAAAGCCCTCAAACAGGTAATCTCAATTGATAATAAAGAAACACTGGTCGGCTCCAACAACATCCTTGGAATCGAGTACTGCCGCGCCCTCATGGCATCAGGCAGTAAGATCACACCACTTACCATAAAAAGAGAAGGTGCTGATTATAACGAAGAGGAAATGGCAGATAACTTCTCAAGCGCCAGTGCTATAAGGAAAGTACTTGAGGGCAGAGTACGCAACAATACAAATGGATTATCTTCCCGTGAAAGCTCCATCACTAGCAAGAGCGAAAACACTTTAACCAATTCAATTACAGATAAGAATGCTAACACTTGCACTACTACAGTCAAAGACACTAACACCATCCAAAAGACAATTGACATAAGCGCAAATAGCAGTATTAGTGCCATAAGAGAATCTCTTTCAAACAATATCCCTGAAGATGTACTGGAAGTTCTTCTTGCAGAAAAAAATTATAACTGCCTGGACAACTTCTCAGACTACCTCCACTACAAACTCCTCTCAGAAAGAGACAAGGGCTTCACAAACTATGCAGACATCCACAGAGACCTGTCCGACAAGATAATTAAAAATCTTCCAAATTATACGACCATCTCTGAATTTATACAATTACTAAAATCCAAAGACCTGACCTACACCAGGATCCAGAGGAGCCTTCTTCACATACTCCTGGGAATAACAAATGAAAAGATGGAGCTGTTGAAAGAAAACGATTATCCAACCTACATAAGACTCCTTGGATTCAGGAAGGACTCTTCTCCCCTCCTTGCAAAGATCAAGGATGAGGCAACCGCCCCTGTGATAAGCAGAATGTCAGACTCCTTCAGGATTGAAGACACTATACTAAAAGAATTATTAGAAGAAGATGTCCTTGCATCCGACATCTACCACCTAATAATCCCTGAAGAAAAAAACGAATACCAGAAACCGGTTATAATACTATGACTTTTTGTCACTTCGTTCCAAAAGTCATGCAAATGGCTCAATTGAGAACACCTACGGTGTTGGGGCCATTTGCCTACAGATTCACTTTCGTACGAAATCCGCAGCCAGTGCGGATTTCTTTAATAAACTTACAAGAATCCATAACATATTGGTTTTATATCATTTTCATATGGATTCGAAGCCTTACTGCATCAATAAACATGGTTCATCAAATTTTTGATGCATCAGTACCTACAGTAATTTGATAGAACGCATCAATTACTCATCTTATTCTTGTTTTTGATGCTTAAATCAATCTTCAAGCAGTTCTTTCATTTCATAGAGCTGCTTGTAAAGCATCAAATTTACAATTCGCTGCCATTTTTGATGCATTTCACAAAACTCACATATGATTTGGCTCATCAATTATTTGGCTATTAACATTTTTTGATGCACCATAAAACAAATTGCAGAAGTATCACCGCCGCAAAGCGGTGTAAAAAGTAAAAATCCCCCGCTCTGCCAAAGCCAATTGTAAAGTAGAGCCCGCAAAAGCCCCCCTCAGTCGGCTGCCTTAATCTTCTTCCACAGCTCGTTGTAGAGTTCGTCAGCATCCTGTCCAAGGTATGTGTAAACCTCACACCTTGACAATGTATCCTCTGTTGGGAATGCAACCGTCGAATTCCTGATAGTCTCATCTTCTATAAGCTCCTGAGCCTTAAGGTTAGGAGTTGTATATGTTACGTACTCAAAGTTCATCAGAGCAATATCTTCTCTGCACATAAAGTTGATCCACTTAAGCGCATTCTCTGTATGCTTTGAATCCCTTGTAATGCACCAGCCATCAAGCCATACATTAGAACCCTCATCAGGGATAACGTACTCAAGATCTGAATTTTCTCTCTGAGTATAGAGAGCTTCACCTGAGTAGATAACGCCAAGAGCAGCCTCGCCGCCGATCATCTTATCTCTGACCTGATCGATTACATAAGCCTGTACAAGGGGCTTTTGAGCGATAAGCTCTGCTGCTGCCTCTTCAAGTTGAGCAGGATCAGTTGAGTTTATTGAATAGCCGTTTTTAGCAAGAGCTACCATAAATGCATCTCTTACAGAGTCCTGCATCAGGATCTGTCCTGCATACTTCTCATCCCACAGGATATCCCAGCTTGTAACAGGATCATCTACAAGAGTCTTGTTGTAGAGAATACCTACAGTTCCGCAGAAGTTAGGTACTGCGTATTTATTCCCTTCGTCAAAAGATGCTGCAGATTCAAGATAGTTTGGATCAATATTTTCTGAAGCATATGGAAGAGAATTCCAGTCAAGTTCCTGAAGCATTCCTTCCTGGATCATTCTTGAAATCATATAATCTGACGGGCATATTACGTCATAAGCAGAGTTATCTGATGCGATCTTGGCGTACATGATCTCATTTGATTCAAACTCATCATAGATAACCTTGATTCCGGTCTCTTCTTCAAACATAGTAATAACTTCAGGATCGATATATTCGCCCCAGTTATATACATATACCTGATTGTCTTCTGTCTTGAATACACCACCAAAAGTAAGACCTATAACTACGATCACGCCACAGGCAGCTGCAAGAAGCAGGATTGTTTTTTTACTAAGACCCTTTCTTTTCTCATAGGATATTTCCTTCTTGGAAGAAGCCGCTGAGTTTCTGGCCTTAAGCTGTCTTGATCCAACCATAAGCACGATAACGATTATGAATATGATAGCTGACAGAGCGTAGATCTCCGGCTGAATACCTCTTTTTACCTCACTATAGATCTTGGTTGAAAGAGTATCGAAACCTGAACCCTTAGTAAAGTAAGTAATGATAAAGTCATCAAGTGACATGGTAAAAGCCATCATGGCACCTGATATAACTGCTGGCATAAGATCAGGAAGTACAGTCTTTCTGAACGCAAAGAAAGGCTCCGCTCCAAGGTCAAGAGCTGCTTCATAAACGCTTGGATTGATAGTCTTCATTCGAGGCATAACGCTCAGCATTACATATGGGATGTTGAATGTTATGTGGGCAATGAGAACTGTTATAAATCCTGCGTTAAAGTGGAGGAATCTAAACAGGAGCATCAGCGATATACCTGTAACGATATCCGCATTGATCATAGGTATATTGGTGATACCCATGATCACTGATCTTGACTTTTTGTGAAGGCCCATCATGGCAACACAGGTAGCTGTACCGATGATTGTTGCTACTACTGTTGAGATAAGAGCTATGATAAGCGTATTAGCAAAAGCATTGATGATCTCAGAATCCGAAGCAAGGTTTATGTACCAGTCAAAGGTAAAGCCGCCCCACTTCGCTCTTGATTTACTTGAGTTAAAAGAAAGTATTATCATTGTAACAATGGGCAGATACATAAAAACAAGGATAATGCCCATGTATACTTTTTCAATTGTTTTTCTCATATAATTCCTCATGACGAGCACTTGTGCGAGTCTGGCGATCCGAATATCCAATTCGAATCTGCCATCATGGCTATTTGAGTTTATCTCAAATAGCCATGTGAAAAATTGTCATATCGATACAATTTTTCACACAAGCATCTCCTAGCTGTTTGATGACTTATCAGTCATCATCGTTACTACCATGTTGACAATAATAAACAGCATAAGTACAAGTGAAAGACCTGCACCCATGTTCCAGTCATAGCTTAAAGTAAACTCCTGCTCGATTACGTTACCTATAAGAAGGATCTTGGATCCGCCAAGCATAGTGCTTATAGCAAAGGTTGTAAGAGCAGGTATAAATACCATAGTTATTCCTGACAAAATGCCAGGAATCGTAAGAGGCAATGTGATCTTAAAGAATGTCTGAACAGCATTGGCTCCAAGATCTCTTGCCGCGTTGATTACGCTGTCATCAATTCTTGCAAGCGCGTTATATAAAGGCAGGATCATGAAAGGAAGGAAGTTATAAACCATACCGATCACGATAGCTGCTGAAGTGTTGATGATATTGATAGTCGGAAGTCCAAAGAAACTAAGTATTCCATTGATAACACCCTTATTTTCCAAAAGAGTCATCCATGCCATGGTTCTTAAAAGGAAGTTCATCCACATAGGCAGAATGAAAAGGGTTGTTATGATTCCCTGTGAGCTTATCTTGTTACTTGCAAGTATCATTGCAAGAGGATATGCCAGCAAAAAACATATGATCGTACTTATAAGCGCAAGAACAAGAGCAAGTCCCAGTGATTTAAGGTTCTCTGGTCTTGCTATCGCTGCAACATTTGCAAATGTAAGTGCACCTGACTCGTCTGTTAGTCCGTAAAAGAAGATCATCGCAAGGGGTACTACTATAAAGATAACCGCCCATGCAATGTAGGGAGATGCCAGCAGACGAGATGTCTGTCTGTTATTAAACATCTATTTCTATGGCCTCCTCATCCTCTGATGCAGGAACATTCATAACCTGAATATTGAATGGATCTACGCTGATATCAACTTCATCTCCAACCTGTGCCATACGAGTAGAGTGAACGAGCCATTCAAAGCCGCCAGCTTCTACTTCCATCTCGTAATGAACACCCTTGAAGATAACGTGAGATACTTTTCCCGGAAGTGTTCCTTTTCCTCTTGGAACAAGCTCAACGTCCTCAGGTCTGATAACTACGTCAACAGGAGTATTTATACCAAATCCTGTATCTACACATGAGAAATTAGCTCCAAGGATCCTAACCAGCTTATCCTGAACCATTGTTGCGTGAATAATGTTACTGTCTCCGATAAAGTCAGCAACGAAAGCATTTTCCGGCTCATTATAGATCTTTTCAGGAGAACCCTCCTGCTGAATATAGCCCTGGTTCATAACTACGATATGATCAGACATTGTAAGAGCTTCTTCCTGATCATGTGTTACATATATAAAGGTAATTCCAAGCTCATTCTTAAGTCTGATAAGCTCGTACTGCATGTCTTGTCTGAGTTTAAGGTCCAGCGCACCAAGAGGCTCATCAAGAAGAAGAACCTTAGGCTCGTTAACGATAGCCCTTGCAATGGCAACTCTTTGCTGCTGACCACCGGAAAGAGAATCTGGCATACGATGTTCAAAACCCTCAAGATTCACGAGTTTAAGGGCATACTTGATCTTATCCTTGATATAAGCATCTGTCTTATTCTTGATCTTAAGTCCAAAAGCTATGTTCTGTGCGATATCCATATGTGTAAAAAGAGCATACTTCTGGAAGACAGTGTTGAGCTGTCTTTTATTAGGCGCAAGATTAGTGATATCCTGGCCATCAAATATAACACGGCCCTGATCAGGTGTCTCAAAACCGCCAATTATACGAAGTGTAGTAGTCTTACCGCATCCTGAAGGTCCGAGAATCGTAACGAATGAATTCTCATGGATGCTAAGATTAAGATCATCAAGGATCATATTTCCATCATAAGATTTAGAAACATGCTCAAGTCTAATAAGTTCCTTTGCCAATTTTGCTCCTCCGGCTATTCCCATGGTTTTCTGAATAAATTCATAGGTTATTGCAGCTTGATAAAGTTATGCCTTCAGAACTTTAATAAATAAATCAACGCCTCATGTGAAAATAACCTATGAATTTATTCTTTTTGCGTAGCGATGCATATGAAAGAATAATTATACATCAGAATACATAATAACGCATATAGTAGAAAATTCAAGCAAATTATTATTTTGTCAAAAAGAAGAGTCTACGCGCATAAGGCCGTTTTCGTCTATTTCCATTCCTTTACTTACAGCATCTTCTTGCATCTGCCCAAAGTGCTTGCTGCGTTGTAGAGCTTTTCACAAGGTGCATCATTTTTCCAACCGTCCGGATCACCCTTCAGTGCTTCTTCTTTATCTCCATCACGTGCTGCGGCTTTTGCTGATCCTTGGGCGGAAGCGTCCTCCAGTCGCCGTACACCATCGTAAGCCACTCGTCGTAGTATTTACTTGCAGGGTACTGCTTACCATGTATAGTTAAAGTATATTCATCCTCAAACCATTTCTTTGGGAAAAGAAGTCCCCAGTAATGCGGATGTGGCTGCTCATTCGAAATAAAGTAGTAGCCGCTATCTTCCTTCCCATTTACTTCCTGCGAAATCTTGTGATAACGATCAGCTATCTTCTTATATGAAAAAAGCTTTCCGATTCTTGTAAGCACAAAGGCAGCCACCTTCATAGGACCCTTGAACTTATCATAGTTGATATGCTTTCTATGGCCCATGGCAAGGGAATATAAAAGCTTAAGGCGTATCAGCTGCCATTTATGACCGCTCCCTGCATCGTCAAGCACGAAGAAATCCAAGGTTGGATGTGAAAACCTTCCCTCATAGAAGTCTTCATCGCCGTAAGATGTACGGGCATAGGATACTGATGTATCTGCGATCTTACTTATAAAGTCAAAAAACTGATCGTATCCATTATCCGCTATAAACATAAACCTACTATCAGCTTCTTTGTTAAAAACAGCTTTAAGCTTCTCATACTCTCTTCTTGGCATGATGATATCGATATCATCGTCCCAGGGAATGAAGTCCTTGTGCCTTGCTGCACCAAGGAGAGTTCCTCCGTGGAGATAATATCTTATGCCATGGGCTTTGCAGATCCTATCCACCTCATCAAGCATGGCACGGTTTGATTCATGTATCTGTTCTATGTATGTTAATGCGTCACTCATATATGATAATTCCTTTTATATCTAAACCTGTTTACTCAACCCACTCTATTACTACAACTCGCGCTCTTATAGCAAAGCCCGATAGCCATAATATACCTCGCTGCATTTACAACCAGTATAGCTACGCAAAAACCTGCAATCTTATAAAAGTAAGCCGCCGGTATACACAAAACGAGAAATACGATTCCGTAAGCAATGTTGATCTTAAGCTGATAATCAGCCTTTGCCAGTTTCAAAAGAACTGTTGTAACTACGTTGGATACAAAGTATATGACCTGGGCAGCTCCTGCAATAAGGAAATATTTTTTTACTAAATCAAGGTCTTCTCTATACAAAAAATATACGATCACGTAGGAACCCGGTACGCTCAAAAGCGAGAACACCACTATCGCCCCAAATGTCATGGCAAAAAGGATTCCCACCAGCTTCCTGTCAAAATCTCCTTTAAATCTTGCAAGGTAGCCGATAATAACGCTGTTAAGGGGTGTAGTAATAAGAGTCATGGTCTTTCCAACAAGGGAAGCTATGTAGTATGTCGTAACTGCGCTGGCGCCAACAAGATTCATAAGAAGGAGCCTGTCACCGTTAAATATAAGATTACTTATAAGGTTAGTTGCTATAAGAAGCGTCATAGTATGAAGATTTTCGCGGAAAAAATCTCCTGTATCAAAGAGCTTAGCTGATAAGACATTTCCTCTAACCTTCACATACAAAAGGCCCAGAACTTCGCCAGGAATAAGAGCAAGAGGCCAGATGTCTGTTACCATCACAAGCACAAGGCCTGCGCCATAGCCGATGCTGACTAAAAGGTAATAAATAAAATAGCCCTTATAATTTATGCGAAGTCTATACTCAACATCTCCGTAAAACCTTAAAACTGTAAGAAAGCAAAGAAGCCCCGCAAGAAGTGCTTCTACAGCGTTCATCCCTGCTTTTCCCAAAAAGGCTGCGAAGAAAGTGACGATACATCCAAGGGTGCCAAGAACTGCAACCACTGACAGATAGTCGCTTCCTTTTGTATCTCTTTTGCCGGATTCAACCATTCGTGCGTAGTTAACGGCTGATCCCACCGCTACTCCGAATATGTTGACAAAAGACATAACGTACACAATGCCACCGTATACGTCAGTGCCATAGCTCTTTTTCCAAAATGGGTATACTACGAACTGCAGCGCCAGATTCATTATCACCAGTGCTACTATACTAATTATTGAATCTGTAAAGATTTTTGTGAATGTAGAAGTCCCCAAAGATTTCAGCACGGTAATGTCTCCTGACAATACCTTCGACCACAGTA